>JACMKW010000292.1 GCA_014379885.1 Rhizobacter sp. | reverse complement strand
GGGCAAGCCGAGCCGCCGATCACGGTGCGCTTGAAGGTGCTGAACTTCAGCTTGTTCTGCAACACGTAGTTGATGAGCCCCAGCCACACGGTGGGCACACCGGCGCTGAAGGTCACCTTCTCGCTTTCGAACAAGTCGTAGAGCGACTTGCCATCGAGGTGGGGGCCGGGCATCACGAGCTTGGCACCGACCAAGGGGCCTGAGTAAGGCAGGCCCCAGGCGTTGACGTGGAACATGGGCACCACGGGCAGGATCACGTCTTTGGCAGAACAGCCCAGCGAGTCGGGCAAGGCGCTGCCGAATGCATGCAGCAAGGTCGACCGATGGCTGTACACGGCGCCCTTGGGGTTGCCGGTGGTGCCCGAGGTGTAGCAGATGCTGGACGCCGTGCTCTCATCGAACTCAGGCCAGGCGTACTCGCCGTTCTCGGCTTCCAACAGTTCTTCGTAGCACAGCAGCTTGGCGAGCGTGGTGCTGGCCGGCATGTGGGCTCGGTCTGTCATCAGCACAAAGTGCTTGATGCTCTTGAGCATGGGCGCCACCTTCTCCACCAGCGGCAGGAAGGTCAGGTCGAAAAACAGCACTTTGTCTTTGGCGTCGTCGGCAATCCAGACGATCTGCTCGGGAAAGAGGCGCGGGTTGATGGTGTGGCACACCAGGGCCGAGCCCGAGGTGCCGTAGTAGATCTCCAGGTGTCGGTAGCCGTTCCAGGCCAGCGTGCCCACACGATCGCCCGTCTCGCAACCCAGGCGGGCCAAGGCCTGCGCGACCTTGCGCGAGCGCAATTCGCAGTCTTTGTAGGTGTAGCGATGAAGATCGCCTTCGGCGCGTTTCGACACGATCTCGGTGTCAGCCGAATGCCGCGCCGCATGCGTAATCAGCGACGAGATCATCAGCGGCATTTCCATCATCTGGCCCATCAGGCGTGACATGTTCTTCTCCAAAATTCATTGCTGCAACGCAGCGATGATAGAAAGCCACTGCCCCCCTGAATTCCTGCTGTTTACCCCTAGAGGCCGCGTGAATCGGCTCGCTCGATAAACTCGCTCGATGGCTGCAGTACTCGATGACACCAAGGTGCCCGCCGCGCTGGGCGGGCGCTGGTCCAACCGTTTTGCGGCGCTGGGCGAAACCTTCTTCACCCCTTTGCTCCCGCAGGGTTTGCCCGAACCGCATTGGGTGGCATGGAGCCCCGCGTGCGCTCAGCTGCTTGGGCTGGAACAACCCGCTTGCGACAGCCACACCCTGCAGGTGTTCAGCGGCAATGCGCTCGCGCCGGGCATGCAGTCGTTGGCCAGCGTCTACAGCGGCCACCAGTTCGGCGTCTGGGCCGGCCAACTGGGCGACGGGCGCGCCCATTGGCTGGGAGAGGTCGAGACACCCGGCGGCCCGATGGAGATCCAGCTCAAGGGAGCCGGCCTCACACCGTATTCGCGCATGGGTGATGGGCGCGCCGTGCTGCGCTCGTCGATTCGCGAGTTTCTGGGTTCCGAGGCCATGGCCGGGCTGGGCGTGCCAACCACGCGGGCCTTGTGCATCACCGGCTCGGCCTTGCCGGTGCGCCGCGAAACCATGGAGACAGCCGCCGTCGTGACACGTGTGGCCACCAGCTTCATTCGCTTCGGCCACTTTGAACACTTCACTCACACCGCAGAAAGCACCACCGCACTCAAGCAGCTCGCCGACTTCGTGATCGGCGCCTACTACCCGGGGTGTCTCGAATTGCCACAGCCGTATGTGGGCCTGCTCGAAGCGGTGTCGCGCAAGACGGCTGAGCTGATGGCGCACTGGCAGGCCGTGGGTTTTTGCCATGGCGTGATGAACACCGACAACATGTCGATCCTGGGCCTGACCATCGACTATGGGCCGTTTGGCTTTCTCGATGCCTTCGACCCCGGCCACGTCTGCAACCACTCCGACCACCAAGGTCGATACGCCTACGCGCGCCAGCCCAACGCGGCGTTCTGGAACTTGCATGCGTTGGCGCAGGGGCTGCTACCCCTGATCGGTGAGCCTGATGAGGCGCTCGAAGCGCTGGAGGTCTACAAGACCGAATTCCCTCGGGCGCTGGCGCAGAAGATGCGCGCCAAGCTCGGCCTGGCCACCGAGCAAGACGCTGACCGCGACATCATTGACGGCCTGCTCAAGCGCATGGCCGCCGACAAGAGCGACTTCAGCATCACCTTCCGCCGCCTCGCCCAGTTCAGCACCGCCGAAGGCGCACTCAACGCGCCGGTGCGTGACATGTTCATGGATCGCGAGGCCTTCGACGCCTGGGCTGCGCAGTACACGTCGCGGCTGCGGGCAGAGGGCAGCATCGATGCCGAACGCGCCACGCGCATGAACCGCGTCAACCCCAAGTACGTGTTGCGCAACCACCTGGCCGAATTGGCCATCCGCCAGGCGCAGGCGGGAGATTTCACGGAAACCGATCGGCTGTTGAAAGTTCTGGCGCGGCCCTTCGACGAACAACCCGAGCATTCGGCGTATGCCGATTTCCCGCCCGTGTGGGCGCAATCGATTGAGGTGTCTTGTTCATCATGAGTACGAATCACGACAAAGATTACAAAGTCAAAAAATCCGACGCCGAATGGCGTGCCCAGCTCGACCCAATGCAATATGAAGTGGCACGCCACGCTGCTACCGAACGCGCCTTCACCGGCAAATACTGGGACCATTTCAAGAATGGCCAGTACAACTGCGTGGGCTGCGGCACACCCCTGTTCAAGTCAGACACCAAGTTCGACGCCGGCTGCGGCTGGCCGAGTTACTGGGAGCCGATCAACAGCGAGGTGGTGGAGCGCATCGTCGACAAAACCCACGGCATGGTGCGCGTGGAAGTGCGCTGCAACAACTGCGGCTCGCACCTGGGTCATGTGTTCGAAGACGGGCCCGAGCCCACCGGTGAGCGCTTTTGCATTAACTCGGCGGCGATAGACTTCAAGCCCATTCCCTGACCGAACCTGATGAAATTCCTCCTCGACTTCCTGCCGCTGCTGCTGTTCTTTGGCACCTTCAAATTTGCCGATGCCAACAAGGAATGGGCCGCAGCGTTCGCCAGCAACCACCTGGGGTTTCTGGTGTCGGGCGGCGTGGTCGGGGTCGATGAAGCGCCGGTGCTGTTGGCGACGATGATCGTGATTGCCGCCACCCTGGTGCAGGTCGTCACGCTCAAGCTGATGCGCCGCAAGATCGACTTGATGCTGTGGATCACGCTGGCCCTGGTGGTGGTGCTGGGTGGTGCCACGGTGTGGTTTCACGACAAGACCTTCATCAAGTGGAAACCCAGCATCGCGTTCTGGGCCATGGGGGCAGCGCTCTGGGTCAGCCAGGCAGTCTTCAAGAAGAACCTGCTGCGCTCGATGATCGGCGGTGAACTGAAGTTGCCCGACCTGGTTTGGCAACGCCTCAACCTCGCGTGGGTGAGCTTCTTCGGCCTCGTGGGTCTGGTCAACGTGTACGTCATCCACAACTTCTCAGACTCGGCCTGGGCCACCTTCAAGGTGTTCGGCGTGTACGGGTTGATGATCGTCTTCACGGTGGCGCAGGTCATCTACCTGAGCAGGTACATGAAAGACGACGCCGAGGCCACCGAAGCAACCGCCGACAAGAAAGCTTGAGCCGCGCGATGGCCGTCACCGCCCAAGAAATCGAGACCGCGCTGCGCGACGCACTGCAACCGGCAACGCTGGTCATCACCGATGACAGCGATCAACATGCGGGCCACGCCGGCGCGCGCGAAGGCCGGCATTTCAGCGTGAAAATCGTCAGCGAAAGCTTCACCGATTTGTCACGATTGAAGCGACATCGCCTCGTATATGATGCCGTCCACTCCTTGATTCCGCGCGGCATTCACGCGCTCGCCATCGACGCCCGCGCTCCGGGCGAAAGCTGAAAACAACGCAGCCAGCGACCTCATCGGCCAGCAAGACGCTGCGAGCAGCCCTCCCCCCCCTTTTTCTCTTTTCCAACTCATTCCGTTGAAAGGCCCCAAGCCCATGAAGAAGCTGTCTATTGCCGCCCGTGCGTCGTTGCTGGCAGCCTGCGTTGCACTGCTGTTGCCCTTGGCTGTGAACGCGCAGAACCTCACTTCCGTGAATGGCAAGCCCGTGCCCAAATCACGCGTTGAAACGCTGCTTCAGCAAGCCACCAAAAGCGGGCAGCCCCGCACACCAGAGCTCGAAATCCAGGTGAAAGACGAAGTCGTGCTGCGCGAAATGTTCATGCAGGAAGCCGAACGGCGCGGCCTCACCCGATCGGACGACTACAAGGCCCAGATGGAGCTCGCACGCCAGAGCATCCTGATCCGTGAGCTCTTCAACGACTACAACAAGAAGAACCCCGTCAGCGACGCAGAGATCCTGGCCGAGTACAACAAATACAAGGCTCAGGCCAGTGGCACCGAGTACCGTGCGAGCCACATCCTGGTCGACAAGGAAGACGAGGCCAAGGCCTTGATCGTGCAGATCAAGGGTGGTGCCAAGTTCGACGAACTGGCCAAAAAGAATTCAAAGGATGCAGGTTCGGGCCAGAACGGCGGTGACCTTGATTGGGCCAACCCCAACGGCTACGTGCCCGAATTCGCGAAAGCCCTCACGGCATTGAAAAAGGGCGAGATGACCGAAACGCCGGTGAAGTCGCAATTCGGTTATCACATCATCAAGCTCGAAGACACCCGTGAAGGGCAGTTCCCGGGCCTCGAAGAAGTGAAGCCGCGCATCCAGCAGGGCCTGAGCCAGCAACGCATCGCGAAATTTCGCGATGACATCAAGGCGAAATCCAAGACCGACTACAAGTTCGCGAACTAAGCCGCAGCGTCGTTGGAGAAAAAGGCGCTCTTCGGAGCGCCTTTTTCTTTTCAGCTCAGGTCGACGCGCCCGGCTTCGATCTTCAACTGTCGGTCGCAGCGCTCGGCAATGCCCCGGTCGTGCGTTACCAGCACCAGCGTGGTGCCGGTCTCGCGGTTGAGTTCGAACATCAGCTCCATCACCTTCTCGCCGGTGGCGAAATCGAGGCTGCCGGTGGGCTCGTCGGCCAGCAGCACGGCTGGCTTCACGACGAAGGCGCGGGCCAGGGCCACACGTTGCTGCTCGCCGCCAGACAAGACCTTGGGGTAGTGCGACAAACGCTCGCCCAGGCCCACACGCTGCAGCATCTCGGTGGCCAGCGCACGCGCGTCGTTGCGGCCTTGCAGCTCCAGCGGCAGCATCACGTTCTCCAGCGCGTTGAGGTTGCCAAGCAGCTGAAAACTCTGGAACACAAACCCCACCTTGGCGGCACGCACGGCGGCGCGCGCGTCTTCATCAATGGCAAACAAATCGGTGCCGGCGAGGCGAACCGTTCCGGTGGTGGGTGTATCCAACCCCGCGATGATCGACAGCAAGGTGCTCTTGCCCGAACCGCTGGCGCCCACGATGGCGGCCGACTGCTGCGCCGCCAGGGTGAAGTCGATCTCATGGAGAATCGTCAGCAGGCCGCTGGAGTCCTGCACTTGTTTGGTGACACGTTCAACGGCAATGATGGGTTCAGACATGAATCGAATGAGATTGACGCGCAGAAATGTGCTCGGGCACTGTACCGCGCTTGGCTTTATTGCAGCGGGTGTGGCCGCCCATGCCGCAAGCCCTCAGATCATCTTGGTGGTGGGCGATAGCCTCTCGGCCGAGTACGGTCTGGAGCGCGGCAAGGGTTGGGTCGCATTGCTCGACAAACAGCTGGCACGAGACAAGTTGCCTGCCACCGTCATCAACGCCAGCATCAGCGGCGACACCACCTCGGGTGGGCGTTCTCGCTTACCCGCGCTGCTCAAACAGCACAAACCCACGCTGGTGGTGATTGAGCTCGGTGGCAACGACGCTTTGCGTGGCCTGCCGCTTGGCATGACGCGCGACAACCTGCTCGCCATGGCACGCGCCGCCAAGACGGCCGGTGCCAAGGTGTTGGTGGTGGGCATGCAGGTGCCGCCCAACTACGGGCGGCAGTATGGCGACGATTTTGCAGCGCTATTCCAAGCTGTGGCCAAGGCTGAGAACACGGCCCTGGTGCCTTTTCTGCTGAAGGGCGTGGCCGACGGGCCGCAGGCCGACACCATGTTCCAGCCCGACCGCATTCACCCGCGTGAGCAGGCGCACCCCATCATGCTGGCCAATGTGTGGGTGGGCTTGAAGCCGCTGCTGCGCTGAACAACAGCTTCAACCACGCACTTCGTTCAACTCAGCGGCGCTCGCCGCGCTCTCCTCGCTCACCCCGCTCTGGGCGGTCGTTCGAGCGTTCACGCTCTTCACGCCCACGCGGCTGACGCACCTCGGGTTGCGGCTGCGCTTCGCGCGGTGCTTCGGGCTGGCGCGGCTGCACCACAGGCGGCCTCACCACGGGCGCGGGCGGCCTCACCACAACGGGCGGAGGCTGCACCATCACCGGCGG
>JACMKW010000291.1 GCA_014379885.1 Rhizobacter sp. | reverse complement strand
GGCCACAAACTCCGCCGGCGGCATGCCGCTGGGGATCGCGCCTTGAGACAGCAGGCGCTCTTTCAGCGCCGGCGTGTTCAAGGCTTTGGCGCTCTCCTGCTGAATGCGGTTGACGATGTCGGCCGGCGTGCCCGCAGGCGCCAACAAGCCGAACCACGAACTCGCGTCGAAGCCCTTCACCGGCCCGGCCTCGGCGATGGTGGGCACATCAGGCAGCGCCGCACTGCGCTGCGCGGTGGTCAAGCCCAAGGCCTTCAGCTTGCCGGCCTTGATCTGCGGCATGGCCGAAGGCAGGTTGTCGAACATCAGGTCCATGGTGCCGCCGATCAAATCGAGCAGCGCCGGGCCTGAGCCGCGGTACGGGAAGTGAACGAGGAAGGTGCCGGTCATGCTCTTGAACAGCTCGCCGCTCAAGTGGATGGAGGTGCCGTTGCCGCTCGACGCCATGTTGAGCTTGCCGGGGTTGGCGCGGGCGTACTTGATCAGGTCGGCCACGTTCTTGATGCCAGCAGCCTCGGCACGCGCCGGGTTCATCACCAGCACATTGGGCACGCCGGCCACCAGGGTGACGGGCGCAAAGTCCTTGATCGGGTCGAAGGGCATCTTCGGATACAGCGACTGGTTGATGCCGTGGGTGCCCACCGTGCCCATCAGCAGCGTGTAGCCGTCGGCCGGTGCCTTGGCCACCTGGTCAGCGCCCACGTTGCCGCCGGCGCCGGGCTTGTTGTCGACCACGAACTGCTGGCCGAACGCGCGGCTGAGTTCGGGCGCCAGGGCACGCGCCAGGATGTCGGTGGTGCCACCGGGCGCAAACGGCACGACGATGCGCACCGGCTTGTTCGGCCAGGCGCCTTGGGAGAAGGCGGCCCCCGGTGCAGCCAGCGCGGCGCAAGCGGCCAGCCAGTCGCGCCGCGTGAGGGAATAAGCGAGTTTGTGGTGGGACATGAGAGGTGCTCCAGTGGCAGGGGTTCGCCCCCGAGTGTGCCGCAGCGGTGTGGCGTGACAAAGTGGGTCTTTCGGCCCTTCCCAAGGCCTGAACGCTGTGCCACAGTGGGTCGACACCTGGAGCTCCCCGGCGTGACGATCCCCAGCGAACCCCCTCCGAGCACGCACGACCTCGGCGCGATCATCGGTCGGGTGCAGTCGCGCTACATCCGGGCCGCGCCGCCGCGCGAAGTGTTCGAGCCGCTGCTGACCGATCTGCTGCACTGGACGGGCAGCGAATATGGTTTTCTGGCCGACGTGCTGCACGACGACCGTGGAGCCCCCTTTTTGCGCATCGAGGTGCTGACCAACATCGCCTGGGACGACGCCACGCGCGCGCTCGTCGAGCGCCATGCCAGCGGTGAGCCACAAGACGCAGTGGAGTTTCACAACCTGAAGACGCTGTTTGGCGCGGCCATCGTGAGCGGTGAAGTGGTCATCAGCAACACCCCCGGCACCGACCCGCGCCGTGGCGGCCTGCCGCCCGGCCACCCGCCCATGCATGGCTTTTTGGGCGTGCCCTTGTTCCACGGTGGTGAGATGGTGGGCATGCTGGGCCTGGCCAATCGGGCCGGCGGCTACGACCAGGCGCTGGTGGATCACCTGCAGCCGCTCTTCACCAGTGTGGCGGCCATCTGCGGCGCGGTGCGTGCCGAGCGAGAGCGCCGTGCGGCCGAGCAGGCGCTGCGTGAGCAGCAGGAGCAGCTGCAAGGCACCTTCGACCTGGCCGGCGTGGGCATCGTGCAGCTGAGCCTGGACGGCACACCGCGCATGATCAACCAGCGTCTGTGCGAGTTGCTGGGCCGCACCCGCGAGCAGCAGATGCGGCTGCGCTCCGAAGACGTGACCCACCCCGACGACCTTCCCACCGAGTTGGCCTGGCGCGCCAAGCTGCTGCGCGGCGAGCTCGCCCAGTACCGCACCAACAAGCGCTACCTGCACGCCGACGGCCATGCGATCTGGGTCAACGCCAACATGACGCTGGTGCGCGGGCCCGATGGCAGCCCCGATTACCTGATCGGCGTGATCGAAGACATCACCGAGCGCATGCTCGCCGAGGCCGCACTGCGCAGCAGCCAGCAGCGCTTTCTCGACCTCGTGAACTCGGTCGATGGCATCTTCTGGGAGGCCGACCTGGAGGCCCAGTGCTTCACCTACGTGAGTGAACGGGCCGAAGCCATCACCGGCTACCCGGTGTCGCAGTGGATGGAGCCGCTCTTCTGGTCCAGCCACGTGCACCCCGACGACCGCGACCACGCCATGCGCGAGGTGATCGCCGCGCAGGTGGGGGGCTCGGCGCAGGCGATCGAATACCGCTTTCTCGCGAGCCAAAACCGCGTGATGTGGATGAGCAGCCTGGTGACGGTGATCCCGGTGGAGGGCGGCAAACGGCTGCTGCGCGGCCTGATCATCGACACCACCGCACGCAAGCGCGCCGAACAGGCCGAGCTGGCCGCCATGGCCGCGCTGCGCGCCAACGCGGCCAAGACCGAATTTCTCTCGCGCATGAGCCATGAGCTGCGCACGCCGCTCAACGCGGTGCTGGGTTTTTCGCAACTGCTGGCACTCGACACCGCCCAGCCGCTCAGCCCGTCACAACAAGCGCGGGTGCAACACATCTCGCAGGCCGGCGCCCACCTACTCGCGATGATCAACGACGTGCTCGACCTGTCACGCATCGAAAGTGGCGGTGTGGCGCTGCTGCCGACCACGGTGCCGGTGCACATCGTCATCAACGAGGCGCTGACCATGGTCGCGCCGGCGGCGGGCAGCGCGGGGGTGAGCGTGCAGATCGACCGCGCCGTGCCGGCACTTGCCCACGTCACCACCTGTGTGCGTGCCGACCACTTGCGGCTGCGCCAGGTGCTGGTCAACCTGCTCAGCAATGCCATCAAGTACAACCGGCCCGGCGGCAGCGTCACGCTGCGCTGGCCGGTGGACGAGGCGGCCGGCCTGGTGCACCTGCAGGTGCACGATACCGGCATCGGCCTCACCGCCACCCAACAGGAACACCTGTTCGAACCCTTCAACCGCCTGGGCATTGAGCGCAGCGGCATTGAGGGCACGGGCATCGGCCTCGTGATCACGCAACGGCTGGTGCAATTGATGGGCGGGCAGATGTCGGTCGACAGCGTGGTCGGCGAGGGCAGCTGCTTCACCGCCTCGTTGCCGCTGGCGCGCGCGGCCGGTGCGCCCGGTGTGGCCG
>JACMKW010000290.1 GCA_014379885.1 Rhizobacter sp. | reverse complement strand
TGAGTGGCCGCCAGACCGACGCCATCCGCGGCGTACATGGTCTCCAGCATGTCGTCCACCAGCTGGCGGATGCGGTCGTCAACCTGCGCCACTGGCTTGGCCACGGTGTGCAGGCGGGGATCGGGGTAACGAAGGATAGAGAGCTTGGGCATGGAAATCAGGAATGGAGAGCCTGTGGGCAGCACGCAACGCCGGCCGATGTGACAGGCGACACAACAAAGGTATCGGCGGGTGACTTTCGTTGCGATATCAAGGGTTTAGAGGCAGAATCTGCGAAACTGAATGAACATTTTCGCCGAACTGCGGGCACCTTGCCGCTCTCGGCTCAGTAACCGCACAGCCCAGCATTGTGCTGTCTGCGCGCCCGGAGACTTACGTTCATGACCCGAAGCACCCGTCCTGCCCTGTCATTCTTCCGGGCCTCTGCGATCACCGTGGCGCTCGGCATCGGCCTCGGCGCAGCAGTCGCCGCCGAACCCAACTTCCCCATCACCCAGAAGCAGCGCAGCACCGCCAACCAGGTCGCCGAGACCGGGGTGCCCCTGTCTGAACTGGCCGAAAACGCGCCCGACGTCTACACGGTCAAATCAGGCGACACGCTGTGGGCCATCTCGCGCATGTACCTCAAGAGCCCATGGCGCTGGCCCGAGCTGTGGGGCATGAACCTGGAGCAGATTCGCAACCCGCACTTGATCTTCCCGGGGCAAACGCTGTACCTCGTCAAGTCGAACGGCCGCGCCACGCTGCGGGTTGGCGACGGCGACCCGGGTGCTTCCGGCCGCCTGTCACCGCGCATTCGCAGCAGCGATTTGAACCGTGACGGCATCCCGGCGATTGCGCTGCACCTGATCGAGCCCTTCCTCAACGAAGCAGTGATCTTCGACGAGAACCAGTTGGCCACGGCGCCGCGCATCGTTGGCGCTCAGGAAGGCCGCGTGCTGCTGTCGCGTGGCGACCTCGCCTACGTGCGCGGTGACGTCGGCGGCAACCGCAACTTCCGCGTCTTCCGCGAACCTCGGCCCCTGAAAGACCCGACCACCGGCGAAGTGCTGGGTTACGAAGCCGTGTACCTGGGCGTGGCCGAATACACCCGCAAGGGCAACAGCACCCAGGGCGAGATCGTGCCCGACACCTTCACGATATCCAGCGTCCGCCAGGAAATCCGCGTCGGCGACAAGCTCTCCCCCGTGCCGCCGCGCGAATTCACCAACTACGTGCCGCGGGCTCCAGGCAAAGACATCGCCGGCCAGATCGTCTCGATCTACGGTGACAGCCTGACGGCCGGCCAGAACCAGATCGTGGCCCTCAATCGTGGCAGCCGCGACGGCATGGAAAGTGGGCACGTGCTCGCTTTGTGGCGTGATGGTGTGCGCGTGATCGACAAGACGGATGGCGGCAAAACCACCATCAAACTGCCCGACGAACGCCATGGCAACCTGTTTGTCTTCCGCGTGTTCAACCGCATGTCGTATGCGCTGATCCTGTCGGTCAAGGAACCGGTCAGCCCGGGCGACCGTTTCACGCAGCCCTGACCACGTGAAGAGGGCGCCGAATCTGGCGCTCTTGTCTGTCTACTCTTGATGGATCGCGACGAACTCGCCGCTTGGCTGCGGCTACTCGAAACGCCGCAGGTCGGGCGAGAGTCGGCACGCAAACTCCTGACTGCGTTTGGTTCGCCTCATGCCGTACTCGCGGCGCCGATCGCCGCAAGGCGCGAGGTCGTGTCGGCCGCGACGGCAACCGCACTCGCACAGGCCCCGGACACGGTGCTTGCCCTTGTCGACTCCACCGTTCAGTGGCTCGCCAGCGCTGCGCCCGACGCACCGCGCCAAGTGCTCACGCTCGGCGACCCTGGTTACCCGACTTTGCTGCTGGAGACGGCCGACCCGCCGCTGCTGCTTTATCTGCAAGGCGACTCGGCCCTGCTGGGCACACCCAGCCTCGCCGTTGTAGGCAGCCGCAACCCCACTCCGCAAGGCAAAGAGAATGCCCGCTCGTTTTCATCCCACCTGAGCCAGGCCGGGCTGACGATCGTGTCGGGGTTGGCGCTGGGCATCGACGGCGCAGCCCATGAGGGCGCACTGTCGGGCTCTGGCCGGACGGTGGCCGTGATCGGCACAGGGCTGGACAGCATGTACCCACGACGCCATCTTGAACTGGCTCGCCGCATCTCAAGCGAGGCGTTGATCATCAGCGAATACTCACTGGGAACGCCGCCGCTCCCGCCCAACTTCCCGATGCGCAACCGCATCATTGCGGGCCTGACACGCGGCACCTTGGTGGTCGAGGCCGCGCTGCAATCCGGCTCGCTGATCACGGCGCGCCTGGCGAGCGAAGCCGGTCGCGACGTTTTCGCCATCCCTGGCTCTATTCACTCGCCCCAGTCACGCGGTTGCCATGCCCTGATCAAACAAGGCGCCAAGCTGGTAGACAGCGCGCAAGACGTGCTCGAAGAACTGTCCTGGAAAGTAGCCGGCGCGCCAGCCCTGGAGCAGCCTGATCCCACGGCCGGCGAAAACGTCGATCCGCTGCTGGTGGTCATGGGTTTCGACCCCGTGAACCTAGATGCTCTGATAGCACGCACTGGTTGGCCCGCGCAGCTGCTCAACACCCGCCTGCTGGAGCTTGAACTGGCAGGCGACGTGGCGCGCTTGCCAGGGCAACTTTTCCAGCGCGTCAGCACCGGCTAACCCCAAGTACCCTCGCTCTTCGGAAGTGCATTTATTCCGGGCTGCCGAGCAAGGCCCTGGGGTATAGTGAAACCATGTTTGACGTGCTCGTCTACCTGTACGAAAACTACTGGCGGCCAGATGCCTGTCCAGACCATGCCCAGCTCACACGCAAGCTGTCGGCGATGGGGTTCGAGTCAGACGAAATTGAAGAAGCCCTCACTTGGCTGGACGGCTTGGCCACCACGGCACAGTCCTACTCAGGCGAACAAAGCCCCGACAGCCTTCGCGTCTACTCACCTGCTGAGCAAGAGCATCTGGGCGAGGACTCCATCGGCTTCGTGAGTTTTCTCGAATCCGCCGGTGTGTTGCCACCTCCCATGCGAGAAATGGTGATCGACCGTGCCACGGCCATTCCCGGCGGGCCGGTGGATCTGGAAGACCTCAAGATCATCGTGCTGATGGTCTTCTGGAGCTTGGGTGAAGAGCCCGATGCGCTGATCCTCGACGAACTCTTTGTTGAAGAAGAAGACCGGCTGATTCACTAACTGATTCATCGATTCAACCGCCCACAAAAAAGCCGCCCATCGAGGCGGCTTTTTTGTGGGCAAAAACAGGCGGCGTCAGTTGAGCAGACGGCTCGGATCCACGTCCAGCTTGGCCAAGGCACTGCGCGTGGCGCGCACAGTGAGTGATTCGTCTTGCGCCGGCACCAGCAAGCCGGCCTGCAGGAATGCCGCCAAGCGGTTCTGCTGGAACAAGATGCCACGCCCATGCGGCGACACAAACAGGGTCAGCTGCCGGCGCATGCCTTGCCAGACCAGTTGCACCGCTTCGTTTCGACTGCGGTAGTCGAGCATGTACCAGCCACCTACTTGCAGCTCACGCGCCCAGGCCAGCATGGCCGGTGTGGGCATGGAGCCGCCCTCGCCCACCACCTCCAGCTCGGAGCTTTCGTGGCCAGACAAGTCGAGCACCAAAGATTCGTCGATCTCCATGTCTTCGGAGTCAGGCAACAGCTCTTCCAGTGTTTCGAGCCGACCCATCAACTCCTCAAGCCGCTCGGGCGCGATGGCGGCCGTCTTGGCGGTGAACGCCGCAGCGAGCGAGTTGTTGAGCTTCTGGATGTGCTCGTCCTGCTTCTCAGGGGTGATGCCAGCGTGGTCCATGCCTTCACGCAGCGTCTTCAGCAAAGGCGGCAGCCGGCGTATCACCTCGGCGCGCTCTTCACGCGACACCTTGGCACTGGCCGACCAGATCAGATCGGCAGCGACCCGCTTCATGGCCTTGGTTTCAACGCCTTGCGGGCTGTACTTCACCGCCGTCATGGCCATCACGTCGGCCCAGACGTGGAACAGGAATTCGCGCACGCCTTCCTGCACCGGCACCTCGTTGAGCATCTTGCGCAACTCGATGGTGTACTGGATGGCCAGCGTCTCGCGCTGCTCCACTTGCTGCGCGAGCGATACCCCCTTGCGCGTGGTTTCGTTCTCGTTCTTGAAGTAATGCTCAAGGAACTTCTCGAACTCGGTCAGCACGGTCTGGAACACACGCCGGCCGGTATCGGGGTAAGCCTCAACGACCTGCACGACACGCTTGATTTCTTTTTCCAGCGTGTCGGCCACAGCACGGCTGGTGGCGTCGAAGCCCATCACGCAAGCGCCCATGCGGTCGATCAGGCGGCGCGCCGGGTGATCGACCGTGGCAAAAAAGTCAGGCTCGCTCACGGCCACACGCAACACCGGCATCTGCAGGCGCGCAAACCACACCCGCACCACCGCCGGAATGCGCTCTTCCATCAAGATGCTCTGGAACAGCAAGGCCACGATCTCGATCGTGGCGCGTTCCACCGGCGTGGTGGCCGCTTTCTTCAGAGCTTGTTTGCGCTGGTGCAGTTCTTCCAGCAAGGCCGGTGTGCTGACGGGTTCGTCTGCTGTTCGGACACCTGCCGCAGCGTTGCTGGTGGTCGGGCTCAGCCGACGCTGGATCCCTTGTTGGGCTTCGTTGATGGCGGCCTTCAGGCCAGCCGACGCCGCTCCCATGGGAGCGGTTCCGGCGAATTCCGGAACTTGCCGGCCGATGAGCCGGTTGAGACGCCCCAGCACCGCTTCGGCGTGGTCGGAGCCGCGGGCAAAACCGCCAGCCCGGGTCATCATGCGAGTTTCTTCGCCCACGGTGCCCAAGCGGCCGAAGCTGCTGGCGGTGCCTCCCGCCTGGGCCGGAGCGCCGCCCTGCTGGCCACCCCCAGATGGCAGGTAGGAATTGCGGGTGCGCCGAATGAACGGCCGCAGGTCAATCTCAGGCAGCACACGCTGCTGGATCAACCAGCGGTTGGTCTCGTGATAGGCCTCTTCGGCAAAGTGCGCAAACTCTTCATGCAACACCGATTGAAGGGTGCGCCAGGCGTCTTGGGTTAGCGACGAAGAACGCCAGGTGCCGGTGACGATACGCGCCAGCACGTGCGGGCGCAGCACGTCGTTGGTGTCCAGCTCATCACGCTTTTCAAGCGCAGACATGCGCGAGCGCAGGTCGGTGAACTCCCATGAAGCCCGGTCCATCATGGCCAGCGCCAGGCGCGAGCTCAGGATTTCGGTTTCGATGGTGTCGTCGTCCACCAACGCCATGCCGGGGTTGGCGCGCCCCGGAGGCGGCAGATCACCCGGGCGCGACACCGACACCATGCCGCTGACCAGCGCACCGCGCAAGGCCGAGATGATGCCGTTGATCCAGGCGGGCGCCGCCTTGCGCAGGTCAGTGGCGACATCACGCCGTTTGTACTGGAGATTGTGTTCAGCCGACTGCGTGGACAAGAGCCTCGCACCGTCTTCGACCGCATGCACCACGGTCGGCACGCCACTCAACAGACGCTCCACGTAGGAGCGGCGAGCCTGGGCGGCCAGGGCCAACGAATCGGCGGCGGTCGCCATGGGACGGTTGGTCGTGCTTCTCTGGAAGGGGATGCCCTTACTCTACACCACCGCCCCGGCGTTCGGGTCGTTCGGATCGACGTCTTTGGCCGGGCCGCCCTTCATCAAGTCTTCACGCTTGACACCGAGCCACATCGCAATGGCCGCCGCTACAAAAACCGACGAGTAGATGCCGAACAAGATGCCGATGGTCAGCGCGATGGCAAAGTAGTGCAGCGTCGGCCCACCGAAGATCAGCATCGACAACACCATCATCTGCGTGCTGCCGTGCGTGATGATGGTGCGGCTGGTGGTGCTGGTGATGGCATGGTCGATGACCTGCGGCGTGGTCAGCTTGCGGAACTTGCGGAAGGTCTCGCGGATGCGGTCGAAGATGACCACCGACTCGTTCACCGAGTAGCCCAGCACGGCCAGGATCGCCGCCAGCACGGCCAGCGAGAACTCCCACTGGAAGAAGGCGAAGAAGCCCAGGATGATGACCACGTCGTGCAGGTTGGCGACGATGCCGGCGACCG
>JACMKW010000289.1 GCA_014379885.1 Rhizobacter sp. | reverse complement strand
GTAGCGGCCGCGATCACCACCTGCGCACCGGCGCGGGCTTCGCGCTGGGCCACCGCAGCCACGTAGCGGCGCTTGGCGGCGCGGTGCACGCGGCTGTCGTGGCTGCGCAGCTCACGCTCGGCGTGCTTGAGTGCGTCTTCGCTGGTCAGCGCCTCCACCGCAGCGAGCTTGATGTCGAGCACGGGGGCGGTTTGTGCGATGAGCAGCAGGGCCGCGTCGTCGCCCTGCGCCGATTGCAGCTGGGGCTGCCACTCGGCGCGCGCCTCTTCGGCCTGTTGAGCCTTGGCAGCAGGCGTGATGGTCTGCGAGGAGGGGGTGGCTTCGGGCGCGTCAACGCCCTCGCGGTTTTTGAAGAAGCGGCTGAGCATCGGGTGGCGAAGGTAGTCAGTGGAGCGGCATGCCGCGCGACGCAGTGTAGGCGGCACGATCGACTGCTAGAGTATTCATAGCAAACATCGCAACGCAGGCATACAACATGGCCACTCCCAAGATCGGCTCCCCTGTTCGCGGCTCCAGGACGGGCCGCCCCATCATGGTGGCGCTGGATCTGTTGGGCCGGCGCGCTGCATTGCGCATGGTCTGGGAGCTGCGCCGCGGTGACCAGCTCACCTTTCGGGCGCTGCAAGACGCTTGCGACACCAACCCCAGCCTGCTCAACACGCGGCTGAAGGAGTTGCGCGAGGCAGGCCTGATCGACCATGTGGAAGGTGGTTATCACCTGACCGCGGAAGGCCGCAAGCTGATGACGGCATTGATGCCGCTGTGCCAGTGGGCTGACGCCTGGGGCGGCCAGTAGCGCAGGCGCTCAGGTGTCGTAGACACCGACATGCTCAGCTGTCGTAAACGGACCCCAGCGAACGAAAGCCTTTCACCTCGATCGGGTTGCCCGACGGGTCGCGGAAGAACATCGTCCACTGCTCACCAGGCTGGCCCTCGAAGCGCACTTGCGGGGCCATCACGAAGCCCAGCTTCGCCGCCTGCAGGCGCGCGGCCAGGGCCTGCCAGTCGGGCAGCTCCAGCACCACGCCCAGATGCGGCATGGGCACCCAGTGGTCGCCCACTTGGCCTGTGTTCGTGGTGGCAAAGGGCTCACCGAGGTGCAGCGAGATCTGGTGGCCGAAGAAGTCGAAATCGACCCAGGTGTCGGTGCTGCGGCCTTCACGGCAACCCAGCAGGTCGCCATAGAAGCGGCGGGCTGCGTCCAGGTCACGCACGTGGAAGGCGAGGTGAAACAGGCTGCGCATGGCGCCTATCGTAAGCACTCTCGAGGAAACGAAGCGCCCGGTAGGCATGCGCCTACGCGGAGTGTCGGCATGCGCCGATCCGCGCCGGCCAAGCCGCCCCATACAGTGCAAACAACCGATTTTGCAAGGAGTTCGCCATGTCGTTTGCTCTCTATCTCGTGGGTTTTGTGCTGTTGATCGGCGGCATTGCCTGGGGCCTGATCGTGGCCGGTGTGCCTACTTTGTATGTAGGTATTGCCTGTTTGATCATGGTCGGGCTGGGTGTCATCACCGGTGTTTCCAAGACACGCCAGAAAGACCCAAGCTGAAATCCCACAGGAGCCCGATAACGGCACCGAAACATCGCCGAAACGAATGAATCACAGCACTGGCTTCACGACACGGCGCTGATACCGCGGGGCGACATGCTTGGCTGTCTATACACAGTCCTTGGATGACCCCGCGATGAGCCTCGAAGCCCCTTCCTCCGTTCACACCGCCCATTTGTCTGCCCGCACCCAAGGTGTGGGCGACCTGGTGGTCTGCCTTCATTCCAGCGCCGGCACTCATGCCCAATGGCAAGGGCTGTCACAGGTGCTGTCGTCGCGCTGGCAGGTGCTGTCTCCCGATCTGCACGGGCACGGTCGCAGCCCTCAATGGCCTGCTGAGGCAGCCAATTCCTTGCACGTGGATGCCCATGCCGTGATCGCGCTGATGGAGCCGACCAGCCCGCACCTCGACCAGCGCGGCGTGCACCTGGTGGGCCATTCGTATGGCGGTGCAGTGGCGATGCAGATTGCGCTGCGCCACCCCAAGCGCGTGCGTTCGCTGACGCTCTACGAACCGGTGGCGTTCGGTGTGCTGCGCGAGCTGGCGCCGCGCGACCCGTCGCTCAGCGAGATCACCGACATCGCCCACACCGTGCGCGGGCTGATGCAGCGCGGTGCGATGGACGAGGCCGCGGCGCATTTCATTGGCTACTGGGGTGGCGACAGCGCCTGGAGCGCGTTGTCACCCACTCAGCGCGCCACGGTGGCCGAGCGCATGCACAACGTGCCGCGCCACTTCGACGCCTGCTTCGGCGCCCGTTGGAGCAAGCCTCTGCTGCAGCGCCTGACCATGCCCATCCTGCTGATGAACGGCAGCCACACCCGCACACCAGCGCGGCGCGTGGCCGAGCTGCTGTCGCACGCGCTGCCGCACGCACAGCACGGCAGTGTGGAAGGCGCCGGGCACATGGGGCCCATCACCCACGCCGAGACGGTGACGCAATGGATGGCGACTTACCTCGACCCATCACTGGCCACCGGGTTGCACCGGGTGGCGATGGCGGCTTGAGGCTTTAGCGAAGCATCACAGCCGCGCCACCGGTGCCAGCGCGTCGAACTCGCCATCGCGCTTGTCTTTCCAGGCGGCAATGGCTTCTTTCATCTCGGTGGTGTCGAAGATGGCGCTTTGCAAGAGCGTCATCTGCTGCAAAGCCGCAGCAGTGCCGTGGTCGCGCGCGTAGTTGATCGACAGCTTGGTGCCGGCCATCGCGAGCGGCGACTTGGCGGCAATGCTTTGCGCCAGCCTCATCGCACGCGCCAGCAGCGCGGCGGCATCGGGCAACACGGCGTTGACCAGGCCCACGGCCAGGGCGCGCTCGGCTGGCATGCGCTCTCCGGTGTAGGCCATTTCGCGCGCCACACCTTGCGGAACGATCTTGGGCAGGCGTTGCAGCACACCCAGGTCGGCCGCCATGCCGATGTGGATTTCTTGAACGGTGAAGAAGGCATCGGCGGTGCAAAGGCGGATGTCGCAGGCGCTGGCGAGGTCGAGCCCACCACCGATGCAACCACCCTGAATGGCGCAGATCACCGGGAAGCGCACTTCGTCGAGCACATCAAAGCAGCTCATCAGGCGGCGCAGCGACTCCTGAAAGCTCAGGCGCGTGCGCGAGGTTTTTGTGTCCATCGCGCCGCTGCCGCCGCCACTGAACACGTCGAGCGACATGCCGGCGCAGAAGTGCTTGCCGGTGGAGCTGATGACGAGCACACGCACCTCGCCGCTGTCATTGAGCGCCTGCACCGCGTCGCGCAGCGCGGGGAAAAACGGCGGCGCCATGGTGTTCAGACGCTCGGGGCGGTTGAGTTGCAGGTGGGCGATGGTGCCCTCGATGGTGAGTTGGAAAAAGTCGTTGTTCATGCGGAGCTCCATGGGATGTGTGCAGTCTGGCGGCAACGGCTGCAGTGTCAGTCACGCACTGGACAGGCAACACCGGGCAAGCCCGGTAGGCGCGCCACAGACCGCTGCCTACACTGCCCGGCATGAACACTTCTCTCACCACCGCCGACGGCCTGAAGCTGCACCTTCGAGACTGGCCCGCCGCCAATGCATGCGGCACGGTACTGATCGTGCACGGCCT
>JACMKW010000288.1 GCA_014379885.1 Rhizobacter sp. | reverse complement strand
ACCGCAAAATCAAGATCAACTGGCCGCAAGCTGCGGCCTAGCCCTTCAATCGAGCAGGCGTCACCCGCAAGCCGGGCGCCGCCTCTGACGTCAAACGTTGAGCGTCCCCCACGTTCTGCACCGTCAGCGGGTTCTCCCATGGCCATAGAAAACATCCTCTTCGATGCCGACGGCGTGCTCCAGTACCCCACGGTGGCCTGGCACGCTGCTCTCAGGTCGCTGCTTCAGCTCGAAGACGAGATGCAAGCTGAAGCACTCGTCAACGACATACTTGAAGCTGAAACCGAAGTTCTTGAATCACCAACCGGCTTCGTGGAACGGCTGGAAGCGACACTGACCAAGTGGAACCGCGCCGCCATGGTTGCGGAAACACTGAAGGCACTTCACGCGATCGAAGTGCATGCCGATGTCATGCAAACCGTTCAAGCCCTGCGCCGCGCTGGCTTTCGGTGCCACGTTGGGAGCAACCAGCAAGCCCTTCGCGCGAAGCACATGTCTGAAACGCTGAACTACCGGTCTTTGTTCGACCATGAGTTCTACTCGTGCTTCCTGGGGGCAGCCAAGCCCAGGCCCGAATTCTTTGAAAAGACGATTGCAAAACTTGGCTGCCATGCGAGCAACCTGCTGTTCCTGGACGATCGAGCCGAAAACGTTGAAGCCGCAAAACACGCTGGCCTGAACGCCATGGTTTTCTTCGGAACAGATGGCGCACTTTCGCTTGAGCGTCAACTGGCCGGCTTCGGCGTGTTCGCAGATCAACGAACACAGTGAACCAGACGCTCAACACGCCTCTCATGTCAAACGACATCTCCAACCTTGGTCAACTGAACTCGAAGGAGCCGCCATGTCTACCGAAACGCTGAAATCACTGTTTGCCTACAAGGCCTGGGCCAACCGCGAGTTGTTCACGCTCTTGGCTTCTCTGCCGCCCGAGCACGCCGAACAGCTTCATACCTGCACCCGCACGCTCAACCACATCTATGTCGTCGACAGACTCTTTCGAGCCCACCTCAGTGCAGAGCCCCGGCCCTTTGATGCCACCAACACCAAGGAAACGCCTACCCTGGCGCAACTCCAGGCAGACGTTGGGGCCACGGACAACTGGTATGTGAACTACGTCGCCGCACTCTCACCCGCGGCCTGTTCGGAAGTACTCGACTTTGCTTTTACCGATGGTGACCGAGGCCGAATGTCTCGCGAAGAAATGCTGCTTCACGTGGTGACCCATGGCGGGTATCACCGGGGGAATGTGGGTCAAGTGCTCAAGTCCATTTCGATTGCACCGCCGCGCGACCTCTACACAAAATTCCTGCATCAAAGTGAGCCCGCGAGAAGGTCTGCCTGAGCATGCTGGTTTCACAGCGCCTTAAACGCCTTGCTTCTTCAACTTTGATCTGCTGAGGCACTGTCACCCATGCTCATGGCCACGCGCATCCTCCTCGCCACCTTGGTGCTTGTGGCCATCGGCCAGCAGTTGGCGCTGCATCTCGGCGCCTCTTACAGTGCGCTGAATTTTTTCAGCTACTTCACCAATCTCTCGAACCTCTTCGCCGCCGCAGTCCTGCTGCTCACGGCACGCAGCTCGTCGTTCAAGAACGCCGCGTTTCGAGACGCGGCCAGGTTCGCGTCGGTGACGAACATGACCGTCGTCGGTCTCGTCTTTGCCGTGCTGCTGCGAGACGTTGATCTCGGCGCGTTGTTGCCGTGGGTTAATTTTGTGCTGCACTACGTCATGCCGCTTGCCATCTTGATCGACTGGCTATGGAAGCCGCCAGCCTCCATGCTGAGCGCCAGGCACTTCATTTTTGCCTTGGTATTTCCTGTGGTCTACCTGGCATACGTGGTTGTTCGCGGCGCGAGTGTGGGCTGGTATCCCTACCCCTTTCTCAATCCAGCGAATGTCGGTGGCTACGGGGGCGTCGCTGTTTACGCCTTCGGTATTGCGGCCACATTCTTTCTCGCGGGTTGGGCACTGCTCGCGGTGGGCAACCGTCGCAGCGCGGCGAGTGAAGCGTCGCAGGGCGCGACCGGCGCTTAACGCATCTCACTCCAACATGAAGCACTTCGAACTGCACCTGCGAAGCCAGACCACCTGACCTATCAACCCAGAGGGCATGGCACGACTGTCGTGTCAAACGCCAGAGCGCCTGCAAATGACCCCCACTGTCGAATACACCGAAATGAAGGCGTTCCTGCGCTTCTTCTCTGAGCGCTTCCTGGATCAACGCGTCGCTGCCGCGCAAGACCGCCCCCTGGCCATGCTTGAACAACAAGAGCGTGAGTCGCCAGGCCGCGCGGCCTCGGGGCTGCGCATGGCCGTCAACAACTGCATGGAAATATCGTCTTCCTGGCCGCTGTCACAGATCGTCGCGCTGGACGCAGAAATGCACGCCAAAGGCCTGCTCAGCCTTTCTTGTGTTCGGTCTCGCGTGTGGGGCCGTTACGCTGCCATGATGAAGCGCGGCCATGTGCGAACCGGCGATGAATTCGCCGTGGCTCAAGCTGTGCTGGCAGATCCATCACTGAAGCAGAGCCTGCCCGAATCCCAGCGGCAGAGTCTTCAGGCCATGGTCACCGCCTACGGGCCTGCCGGCAGACCGGCGCGCGCTGCTCATATCAAACCTTAGGTGGTTGGCCGCCCGTTCTACTTTTACTCCGGAGTCATCGAATGAATGTCATCAAGCCAAGTCTTGGCCCGCACTTCGGTGAAGCGGCCAACCTGCTCACGTTCCAGGAAGCCTTTTCACTGACAGAAGCCTGGCCGCAGTCTTCTTTTGAGACAAAAAGTGGCAAGGCCATGCAGGTGCGGGCGAGCGTGGGCCAGAAGGGAAAACACACGGGTGAACGCGTTCTCAAGTTCATGGACGGCGCCACGGAAAGAGCGCGTGCGTATGAATGCTGCTGGGGTCATCAAACCAACTGCAACAACCAGCCCATCGATCTGTATTCAGAGGCCATGACCCCGCGTCCAGCGGCCTGAGCCGCGCATCTCAAACGCTCGGCAATTTCAGTGAATAGCGAGGCGCTGGCAGAGGGCGGGTCATTGGGGGCTACCAAAACGCCGAACTGAGGCCAACTTCCCCGGCATCTCGACCGAGCCGGCGCGCCAGTGTCCCGCCACACTGAGCTCATCATGAAGATCATCGGCATTTCCCTTTACAAGCCCCGGTTCTATGAGCTGACGGCCGCCGTCATCATGGGCGCCGGCCTGTGGACGCTGGCCGTGGGCCTGCTGCACGTGCTGCAGTTCGAGATCAGCCGGGCCGATGCAGGCGCCTTGCTGGTGGTGGTGACGTGGGGCTGCGTCTCGGCGCGCCTGGGTATCCGCATTGGCCAGGGGCATCGCCACCTGGCGGCCAGCCTGCTGGGTTCGGCCAGCCTGCTGGCGCTCTATGAAGGCGCCCGGGTGCTGATTGCGTAGTGGCGTAGTGCCCGCGTAGGCGCCAGCCTACGAACGCTTGCGCTGTCTTCTGCTGCTCCTGGGGGTGCGTCGCGGTTAACTTTCGCACACCTCATTTTTTTACGGAGCAGAGCCATGAACTTCATTATTTGGTTGATCGTCGGTGGGTTGATTGGCTGGGTGGCCAGCATGATCATGAAGACCAATGCCCAGCAGGGCGTGATCCTCAACGTGGTGGTGGGCATCATCGGCGCCGTGCTCGGCGGCTTCTTGCTTGCGCCGATGTTCGGCACCAGCACCATCAACAGCAATGACTTCAGCGTCGCCAGCCTGGGCGTCTCTCTGCTCGGCGCGGTGATTCTGCTGGCCATCGTGAACCTGGTTCGACGAGGCAGTGCACGCTAGAACAGCGCGCAACGCTACAAAGGCACGAGCCGCACTGCGCCCCACGCGCAGTGCGGCTTTCCTTTGCCCGGCCGGCGCGCGGGGGTGCGGCCCCGCAGAATCTGCAACCCCCACCACGTGCCATGCGCCCCATGACCGACCTCGCTGCCGACCTTTCCACGTTCGCCGTCACGAAAAAGTGGCCTGCCCAACACCCTGAGCGGCTGCAGCTCTACTCGCTGCCCACGCCCAATGGCGTGAAGGTCTCGATCTTTCTCGAAGAGACCGGCTTGCCCTACGAGCCGCACCTGGTGAGCTTCACCACCAACGACCAGCTGTCGCCCGAGTTCTTGTCGCTCAACCCGAACAACAAGATCCCGGCCATCCTCGACCCCAACGGCCCGGGCGGTAAACCGCTCGCGCTGTTCGAGTCGGGTGCCATCCTCGTGTACCTGGCTGAAAAAGCCGGCAAGCTGATGCCGAATGATGCGGCGAAGCGCTACGAGACCCTGCAGTGGGTGATGTTCCAGATGGGCGGCATCGGCCCGATGTTTGGGCAGCTCGGCTTCTTCCACAAGTTCGCCGGGAAAGACTATGAAGACAAGCGCCCGCGTGACCGCTACGTGGCTGAATCGAAGCGCTTGCTGGCCGTGCTTGACCAGCGGCTCACGGGTCGTGCGTGGATCATGGGCGAGGAGTTCAGCATCGCTGACATCGCCACCTTCCCGTGGGTCAGGAACTTGGTCGGGTTTTATGAAGCCGCCGATCTGGTGGAGATCAAGAACTACCCCGAGGTGACGCGGGTGTTGCAGGCCTTTGTGGCGCGGCCGGCGGTGGTGCGTGGGCTGGAGATCCCGAAGCGGGATTGAGCCCGTCATTCCCGCGAAGGCGCACTGCCGACCAGGGAAAGTGCGCAACGCAGTTCTCCACCCGCTCAGGACGGTGGCGTGCAAGCCCGAACGGCTTTTGGCCTGTGAGCGGCGCTACAGCGTCGCGAGCTCAGCCCATTCGTCGCTGGGCATGCCCAGCGCAAACCCTTGGGCGCAATCGGCGCCTGCACCACGCAGCAGGTGCAGCGCGGTGGCATCTTCCACCAGCGGTGCAATCACCACCACGTTCATCGCGTGCGCAAGGTCGGTCATGGCGCGCACCATCATCACGCCCACTTCGTCGTTGGCCAGGCTTTGCACCAGGCTGCCGTCGAGCTTCACCGCACTCAGCGGGAGGCTGCGCAAATGGCCGAGGCCGCCGAAGCCACGGCCGTATTCGTCGAGCATGAGTTGCGCGCCGAGTTGCGTGATCTCGTTGAGCACGGGTTGCATCTGCGCCAGGTGCCCGGCGACTTCGCTCTCCTTGATCTCCAGGCAGAGCTGGCCGTTGGCGAAGGCGCCCGCACGCAGCAGCGCGGTCAGCCGCGACACATACGTTCCGTCGAGCAGGGAGACCGCCGCCACGTTGATGTGGAAGCGGCGCTTGCCCGCACGCGGGTCTTGTTCGGCCAGCATCTGGGCCAGGCGGTTGAGCACCCAGGTGTCGAGCGCGGGCATCAGCTCAAAGCGCTCGGCCTGCGACAGGAAGGCGCGCGGTGCAAGCAGCGTGTCCACATCGTCCAGGCGCAGGAACACTTCATGCGCGTAGACCGACGACGCGGTCGCCCGCTCCAGGTCGGCTTGCCAGTTGGGGCTGCTGAACACGTCGGCAGGCAGTTTGCGCAGGTCGAAGATGGGTTGGAACTGCAAGGCAAAGTTGCTGGCAGCCAGCGCCACCTTGAGCCGCTCTGACCAGCTCTGCTGCAAGGCGGCCAGCGCACCGGCGTCACCGCCCAGGTCGAACATGTGGATGCGGTTGCGGCCCTGGCGCTTGGCGATGTGGCAAGCGGCATCGGCGCAATTCATCGCGTAGGCGGGCGACAGCGTGTGCCGGCTCAGGCGGCTGATGCCCACGCTGCCCGATACATCGAACGCCCGGCCATCGTGGCTGAACTTTTCTTCGTCGAGGATGGCGCGGAATTTCTCGGCCAGCTGCAGCACGCTGCCGTCGTCCACATTGCGCAGCAGCACCGCGAACTCGTCACCGCCCAGGCGGGCCACCAGGTCGGATTGACGCGAGCGCGCCTTGAGCTTGCGGCCAATGCTTGCCAGCAAGGCATCGCCCGCGGCGTGGCCGGCGGTGTCGTTGATGTGCTTGAAGCGATCGAGGTCGATGAACAGCAGCGCGCTTTGTTCGGTGCTGCGGCGCAGGCGAAAGATCTCCTGCTCCAGCATGTATTCGAAGTGGCGGCGGTTGTGCAGCTTGGTGAGGTGGTCGTGGCGCAGCTGCCATTGCGTTTCAGCCTCGTGGCGCTTGCGCTCGGCAATGTCGCGAAAGGCCACCACCACACCCACACATTCGCCCTCCTGGTGCTGCGGGCGCACGGTGCACTCCACGTTCACCAGCTCGCCGTCGGTGCGCCAGAACACGGTCTCCCAGTTGCTGAGCGAGTCGCCCAGCTCGTAGGCCTGTTGCAGGAAGCAGGTTTCGGCGGGAATGGGGCGGCCACGTTCGTCGGCGTAGTGAATGCGTTCGTGCGCTGGCAGGCCCACGAGTTCGTCTTCGTGCGTGCATTGCAGCAGCCGCAGTGCGGTGGGGTTGACGAAGGTGATGCGCCCGCTGCGATCCACACCGTACACACCGTCGCCCACCGACGCAAGAATGAGCTCCAGCCGTTGGCTCTCGGCCTTCAGGCGCTGCTCCCGTTCACGCAGCCGGGCCATGCTGTCGACACGGGCGATGAAGAGCTCGTCAGACTCGTTCTTGAACATGCACTCCATGGCGCCGGCTTCCAGGCAGTCGCTGATCAGGCCGTCTTCGTATGAGCCGGTCAGCACCGCGAGCGTGAGGTCGCGTGTAGAGGGCAGCTCGCGCAGGGCGCGGCACAAGTCGGCGCCGTTCATGCCGGGCATGAAGTAGTCGATCACGGCCAGGTCGAAGCGTTCGCTCGCCACCTTGGCGAGTGCGGCTTCGGCGTGTTCGCAGGCCACAACCGCATAACCATGGTTGCGCAGCACACGTTGGTACTTGGTGCGGCTGGTGCGCGAGTCGTCGACCAGCAGCACTTTCAAGGCCGCGGGCGATTCGGCCTTGGGCCGTGTTTCGCTCGCTACCTGCGCGAGCAGGCCACGCACCAGGCGTGGCACTTCAGACGGGCGCTGCAAGCGCAACACCCGCGTGAAAGGGCGTTGGTCGGCGAGGCTGGCGTCCACATGCGAGGGGTCGGCGGCGAGCACCAGCAAGGCGACCGCGCGGCAATCGGGTTTGTGCAGGCGCAGCGTCAGGGCCTGGCTGATGGCCGCCGGTGTGGTGGACCAACCCACGATCACCGTGCCCAGGCCGCGTGTCAGTTCTTGCTCCAGCGCGGCGAGCGCGGCTTCGTCAGCCGGCAAGGCGAGCACGTTGAAACCGTGGCGCAGCAGCAGCTTTTCCATGCCGCGGCGCAGGGTGGGAGAAGACTCGACAAGCAGCAGTCGGTGCATGGTTCAAATGGTAGGGGGCGGGCTGCGAAGGCTGCGCTTACGTTTCGTGACGGAGTGCAGCAAAGCTCGCCGGGCCGATGGCTGACTCAGGTAGGCTGTGGCATACACCACGCTTCAAGCGCCGTGACCCTCTACGTGAAACCCCTCATCACCCTGGTTATGGCCACGCTGCTTCAGGGCTGCGTAGTGCTGCCGCGCACGGACACCGTCTATGACGAACAGTGCAAGGTTTTGCGTCGCCAGATGACGCTGGAGGTGCAGCAGCTCGGCGCGTTTGGGGGCTGCGCCAACGAAGGCTGTGCCGTGCTGCTGGTGGCGACCGGTGTGGTGGCGGTGGCCAGCGCAGTGGTGTCAGGCAGCATCGCGGTGGTGGGCAACGTGGTCTATTGGATCGAGCTGCAGGGGCAGTGCAAGCCGGGCGCCGCGCGGCCAACCGACCTGCGCTAAGCCGCCTTGCCGGGCCGCGGTAGCGCTCAGGTGCCCGAGTAGCCCAGCGCCTCAGCGACATCGCTTTCACTGTTCGGGCTGAGGCATGTCGCTGGTCTGATCAAGCCTTGTGCGTTCTCAATCTGGCCATGCGCCGCAAGCTGCCGGCCTGCACCGTGAGCGTAGCCAGCGTGGCGAGCATGAAGGCCGCCGCTACACCGAGCGGTGGCAAGGCCACCGACAGCACGAAGCAGAACGCCACGAACGAATAGAGCCCGGTGGCCATGGCGCGCAGCAGCGCTGCGGCAAAGGCCGAGCCCTGGCTGCGGTGCGAGAACACGGCCAGCACGATGCCGAGGATCGGAAACACCGCCAGCAGCCCACTCCATGCCGGGCCCACGCTGCTGGCGACCCAGGTCACGAACAGCGTGAGGCTGGCGCCTGCGAGCATGCGACACACCAATTCAACGGTGCTCACCGTGCGGCCGCCGGTTTGCACGCGCGCTGCCGGGAACAGGCGCGGTGCGGCCAGCAACGTGATCACAGAGATGACCAAGGCCCACGCGGCTGATACGGTCAGCGCTGACAGCACGAATACTGCTGCAGCCCACGCGCACAAACCCAGCACCAGCGAAGCCATCCATGGCAAGCGATGAGCCGCGTGTGAATACGCCACGCTGAATGCCACTGATGCCAGCACCGCCGACAGCGACAGCGCCGCCGCACTGGAGGCGAAAGCCGCACCGTGCTCCACCGCCAGGAAGAACAGGATGGGCCCAGCCACCACCGGCAGCCCGGCCAGCCAGCCCGCGACCGCAGCGCCCCAGCGTTTGCCCGCCAGCGTGACTAACAACAAGAACGCAGGAACGAGCAACAGCTTGAGGGCGAGCACGCAGGGCTTTCATGTGGTGGCGGGCAACTCGCCCACGGCGGCCCGGTAAGCATGCCATGTGGCATGGCCCAGCACCGGCCCGACCACCAGCAGGCCCAGGAACCACGGCAACAAGGCCAGCACCACCAGCCCCGTGATCACCGCGCCCCAGCACAAGAGCACGAAGGTCTGCGTGAACACCAGCCGCAGGCTGGTGAGGGCGGCGCTGATGGCGTCGGTGGGGCGGTCGAGGATCATTGGGATCGACACCACGCTCACCGAATAAATCAACCCTGCGAAGAGCGCGCCCACACCGAGGTAAGCCACCACGAAGCCGAGGTGCTCGAAGGCCAGCACCTTCAGCAGCGAACCCTTGAAGTCGGGCATGCCGTCGAAGCTCACGGCGAACACCACCAGCGCTGCGCGGCCCCACAGCATCTCCAGCACCAGCAGCGCAAAACCGAAGATTGCCAGCGTGCCGATGCGTGTCTTCCAGGCCAGCAGCGAGTCGACAAAATGCGGTTGCTCCCCACGCTCAAGTTGTTGGCTCACCCGGTACAGGCCCATGCACATGAAAGGCCCCATCAACAAGAACCCCGCCGACAGCGCGAGCACGTAGACCGGTGCGCGTTGGAACACCACCAGCAGGGCCCAGCCCATGGCGATGAAGCAGCCGCCATAGAAGAGCCCGATCCACGGTGCGCGCAGGAAATCGCGCAGGCCCAACGAGAGCCAGCGACCGATGTCACCGAGCCGCAGCGGGCGCAGCGGGATGTCGAGCGCGGTGGTGGGTGGCGGTGCAGCGTCGGGGCTGGATTCGAGGTTCATGGGGTTCCTGCGATCGTGAGCCAGATGTGTGTCACGGTGGCGCGCAGCAGTGTTGAATATGGTGGCGAATTCAGCTCCGCGCTCCCCTCGTTGTCCCCGATACACAAGCCGCTTTGTCGGGGTAGCGCCGGTAGCGCCTGCACAATCACCGTCATGACCGACGAGGGCCTTCACCCTGCCGATACCCCCCGCTTTTGCCCCCGCCTCACGCTGCACACCCTGGGCCGCGGTGACGGCCTGCTGGGCCTGAAGCCGGCGGGCCCGTTCGGCCCGCGAGGGCCTCGGGTTACGGTGGCGCAGATCGATTGGGTCTACCGCGGCGAGGGCGGCCGGCGCTTTGAGATGCCCGCACCGATCTCGGTGCTCAATAGCCGTGCACCGGCTGTGCAGACGGTGGAAGACACCGAGGGCCGCAGCTGGCGATTGCGCCGCGACCGTGCGGCCGAGGCCGATGCGCTCGATGCGGTGTGGGCTGCCGGCCTGCACCCGTTGCCCGGCGATGCGCTGCAGTGGCGTGCACACGATCTGCCTCGCCCGAGCGGCCCGCTGTGGACGCTGGTGCAAGAAGACTTCTTCGGCGACTTCTGGGCCGAGCGGGTGCCACCGTGGCAGGCCCAGGGCTGGGTGATCGTGGTGCGGCCTGGGTTTGCACACGAGACTTTGTTGGTCGACGCCTGGCGACTCGTCATCGACCCCGCCAGCGGCGAGGTGCTGGGCAAGGAGTTGGCCGCACCGCTGCTTCGGCCGCACGAGGTGGCCGCGCTGCGCCTGCCCGAGCGCGAAGGCTCGTGGATGCTCTCGCTCGGTGTCGAGATCAACGGCGAGACCTGGGATCTGGTGCCGTTGCTGGCCGACCTGCTCAAGCGCGACAGCCGCTGGCTCGACGCACGCAAGATTGCCGCCATCGCCGACCATGCGCTGATTCGCTTGCACGCGCCGGGCGGGCGGCGCATCGACGCACCGGCGGCACCGCTCAAGGCCATCGTCGGCGCGATGGTGGACTTGCTCACCGACCCGCGGCGTGCGGCGGGGCCGATCGCCCTCTCGTCGTGGGAAGCACAACGCCTGGACGTTTTGCGTTTGAGCCTGATGGACACACAGGCGCGGCGCGCCGGCCCGCAGGGCGCGTGGCAACTGCAAGGCGAGGCCGGTTTGCGCTCGCTGGCGCAGCGCCTGCAAGGGGT
>JACMKW010000287.1 GCA_014379885.1 Rhizobacter sp. | reverse complement strand
GCTGCGACGTGACGGGCTTCTGCGACACCTACAACGTGACCGACCATGTGGCCAGCGTGCCCAGGAGCCCACAGCGCCGCATCTTCATCATCGGCGACCCGAGCGACATCAACACACGCTTCAAGTACCAGCAGGCCTTTGCAGACAAGCTGGTGGCAGCCGGCCACGAAGTCACGCTGATCGAAGGCGAGGCCCAGGGCCCGCAGCGCCACGGCCTGACCCACATGGCCAACCGCACGCTCGGCTGGTGCAACGCAGGCTACGACAACCAACGCATTGCCGCCCTGGTGCGCAGCAACGCCCTGGCGCTGCGCGCCCCCAAACCCAAGCCAGCCACCGGCACGCCGGCCAGCGCAGGCTCCACAGGAGACACCCCATGAGCACCCCCACCGCAATCGCCCTCGTCACCGGTGCAGGCACCGGCATCGGAAAAGCCACGGCACTTGCCCTGCTGCGCGCAGGCTATGGCGTGGTGCTGGCCGGGCGCCGCGCCGAGTTGCTGAACAAGGCCGTGGCCGACGCCGGTGCAGTGGGCGCGAACGCACTGGCCGTGCCCACCGACGTGGGCAACCCCGATTCGGTGAAGGCCTTGTTCGACGCCACACAGGCCCGCTTCGGCCGCCTCGACCTGCTGTTCAACAACGCCGGCAGCGGCACGCCGCCCATGCCGCTCGAAGACATCAGCTACGCACAGTGGAAAGCGGTGGTCGACGTGAACCTCACCGGCGCCTTCCTGTGCACGCAGCAGGCCTTCCGGTTGATGAAGAACCAGTCACCGCGCGGCGGGCGCATCATCAACAACGGTTCGATCTCGGCCCACGCGCCGCGGCCGTTCACCGCGCCCTACACGGCCACCAAACACGCGATCACCGGGCTGACCAAATCCACCTCGCTCGACGGCCGCGCCTACGACATCGCCTGCGGCCAGATCGACATCGGCAACGCCGCCACCGAGATGACCGAGCGCATGGCCAAGGGCATTCTTCAGCCCAACGGCCAGATGATGGTGGAGCCACGCATGGATGTGGAGCACGTCGCGAATTCCATCGTGCACATGGCTGCGCTGCCGCTCGAATCGAACGTGCAGTTCATGACCATCATGGCCACCAAAATGCCTTACGTGGGGCGCGGCTGAGCCGTCGCGTTGGCGCGCAGGTAGACATCCTGCTTCTGCAAAGCCCGCTGCAGATCGGCGATGTTCACATCTCGCACCGCCACACCGTGGGCCACCGCCAGCGCCGCGGCCACGCCCGCCGCCTGCCCGGTGATCCAGCACTGCGGTATCTCGCGCATGAAGCCGTGCGAGGCGCTGTCGCACGAGATGTGGCGCCCACAGGCCAGCAAGCCATCGAGCTTCTCAGGCACCAGCGCGCCATACGGAATCGAGATGTTGGGAAATTTGGGCGAGACCGCCGGTGACACGCCGATCTCATCGGGCAACGCCACGCCATCGGGCCATTGCGCACGCAACACACTGCCCACGCCCTTGAGGCGCCGTGCGTGGCGCACGCCGATCTGCGGCGCACTCAACAGCAGGTAGGCCGCTTCAAAGCCCGGTGCATGGGCACGGTAGAAGTCGAGGTGGGCGGCCATGGCGCGGTGCGAGCGCACCTCGACCGCCGTGAGGTCGTCCACATCGAGCGCCGAATAGCCCGACTGGCGCGGGCCCATGAAAAGCGCGATGTCGTTGCGCCAAGACACAAACGGCCGTTCGAACAAACCACAAGCTTCGCGCCCCTGCTGCATGAACGCGGCGTACTGCGCTGGCTGGCCGGCGCGGAAGTCGATCCAGCGGTTCATGTCGACACCCCCGAACAACCACGAGGTGTTCATGCAGTGGTGGATGTCGGCTTCTTCGATGTCGTTGTCGAACGCCGCACCGGCGCGCGCGAACAGATCGCCGTCGCCGGTGGCGTCGATCACCACGTCGGCCAGGATGGCCATGCGCCCTTCCTTGCTCTCGAACACCACACCTTTCACCACTGGCCCGCCGGCCCCTGGCTGGACCACCGGAATGGCCGCCCAGGCGTGATAGATCAGCTTGACCCCACGCTCCAGCACGATCTCTTGCGACAGCAGCTTCAGGCGCTCGGGGTCGATGGTGGGCGACCAGGTGACCACCCCGTGGTACGCCGCCGTGCGCATCGCCCAGTAGACCGCCTTGGCGGGGTCCTGCGAGCCCCAGTCAGCCCGCTCGGGGCCGGCCACTGCATCGGCGGGCAGACGGTCGAACAGCTCTTCGGCAAAACCACGAATCACCGGCTCACCCTGCCAGTCGGTCATGCGGTCGATCCAGATCACCAGCCCGCCGGTGGACAGGCCCCCCAGGTGATTGTAGCGCTCCACCAGCAACACGTCGGCACCGAACCGCCCCGCCGCGACGGCCGCTGCCGTGCCCGCCGGTCCGCCGCCCACCACCAGCACGTCGACGTCGGCAAACACCGGGATATCGCGAGC
>JACMKW010000286.1 GCA_014379885.1 Rhizobacter sp. | reverse complement strand
GCGAACAATTTTTTCAACGGTGCGATGGGTGCGCGGGTGAGGGAGATGTCGTAGCCCATCTTGTCGACGTAGCCGCCTTCACCGCAAAAGTCGACCTGCATGTCGATCACGACGAGCGCGGTGTTCTGCGGCGTCGGCGGATACGTCGACAAGATGGGCTACGACCTGTCGCTGACCCGCGCACCGATCGAGCCGATCAAGACGCTGATGGCACGCTTGCGCACGCTTGGCTTCCACATCATCCACACGCGTGAAGGCCACCGCCCCGACCTCGCCGACCTGCCCGCCAACAAGCGCTGGCGCTCGCGCCAGATCGGCACTGATGGCATCGGCATCGGTGACATGGGGCCCTGTGGTCGCATCCTCACCATCGGCGAGCCGGGCTGGGAAATCATCCCCGAGCTGGCGCCGCTGCCCGGTGAGCCGGTGGTCGACAAACCCGGCAAGGGCTCGTTCTACGCCACCAATTTCGACCTGGTGCTGCACACACGCGGCATCCGCAATCTCATCCTCACGGGCATCACCACCGACGTGTGTGTGCACACCACCATGCGTGACGCGAACGACCGTGGTTACGAGTGTCTGATCCTGTCGGACTGCACCGCGGCCACCGACCTCGGCAACCACCACGCAGCCCTGAAGATGGTGACCATGCAGGGGGGGGTGTTCGGCGCGGTGTCCGATTCCAAGTCCGTGATCGAAGTGGTGGACGCTTGAGGCATCACATCGCCCACCTCAGCCTGAGCGGTCGCAGACGCGCGAACCTTGCGCTGGAGACATCCTCATGACCGCACCCCTCGATCCGGTACCCCGCCCGACCGGCGCCCTGGCGCTCGACACCTTCGAGCTCACCAAGCGCTTCGGTGCTTTCACCGCAATGGACAAGGTTTCGCTCAAGGTGCGGCCGGGCACGGTGCACGCGCTGCTCGGCGAAAACGGCGCGGGCAAGAGCACGTTGGTGAAGTGCGTGGTGGGCTACCAGAAAGCGGAAGAGGGCAGCGTGCTGCTTGACGGCCGCGAGTACGACATCAACTCGCCGGTGATCGCCCGCGACCTCGGCATCGGCATGGTGTACCAGCACTTCACCGTGGTGCCGGGCATGACGGTGGCCGAGAACCTGTTGCTCGCGCGCGGCCACCTGCCGGCCGTGATCGACTGGAAGAAGGAGCGTGCTGCGCTCGCCGCCTTTCTGGAAACCACGCCGTTCAAGCTCGACCTCGACGCCACGCCGCAGGAACTTTCGGCCGGGCAGAAGCAGAAACTTGAAATCCTGAAGCAGCTGCTGCTCAAGCCACGCCTCTTGATCCTCGACGAGCCCACCTCGGTGCTCACGCCGCAAGAGGCCGACGAGGTGTTGGGCTTGCTGCGCGACCGGGCGCATGCGGGTGAGTGCAGCATCGTCCTCATCACCCACAAGTTTCGCGAGGTCACGGCCTATGCCGACGATGTGAGCGTGCTGCGCAAGGGCAGGCTGGTAGCGGCCCACCGCGTTACCGACGCCACCCCGCAGCAACTGGCGGTGGAGATGGTCGGTGGCGACGACGATGCCAAGCGCGAGTTCGCTGCGCCGCAGCGTGCCGAGCGCGATCGTGGCGAGCCTCGGCTGCAGGTGAAGGCGCTCACTGTCGATGGCGACCGAGGCCAGATCGCGGTCGATGGCCTGAGCATCAACGTGCATGCTGGCGAGATCGTCGGTGTGGCTGGTGTGTCCGGCAACGGCCAGCGCGAGTTCGCCGAGGCTTTGGTGGGCCAGCGCCGCCGCGTGTCAGGCGAGGTCACGGTGGGCTATGGCGACAAGACGGAAAGCTTCACCGGCACCCGCTCCCAGAGCCGCCGCCTGAAGGTGCGCAGCCTGCCCGAAGAACCGCTGCGCAATGCGTGCGTGGGCGACCTGAGCGTGTCAGACAACATCGGCCTGCGTGCGTTCGACGTCGCCCCGGCCGCTCGCATGGGCTGGCTGCGCAGCAGCACGCTGCGAGAACGCGCCCGCAAGCTCATCACCGAGTTCGGTGTGAAGACACGCGGCGAGTTGGCGCAGATTCGCTCACTCAGTGGCGGCAACGTGCAGCGTGCCGTGCTGGCGCGCGAGCTGAGCGACGATGCCGATGTGCTCATCGTCTCCAACCCGGTGTTCGGCCTTGACTTTGCGGCCGTGGCAGAAATTCACCAACGCTTGATGGACGTGCGCAACCGCGGTGGTGCGGTGCTGCTGATCAGCGAAGACCTGGATGAATTGCTGGCGCTGTCGGATCGCATTGCCGTGATGAGCGAAGGCAAGGTGGTGCACGAGACCGATGCCCGCCAGGCCGATCGCAACCGACTCGGCGCGTTCATGGGCGGGAGTGCGCATTGAACAACGATTCGTTTGCTGTCTTGCTGGAGTTTCGATGATCACACTGCCAGCACAACCCACGCCCTTCAGCTTTGACCCCGCGCACAGCGCGCTGGTCATGATCGACATGCAGCGCGACTTCATCGAGCCCGGTGGCTTCGGCGCGACGCTGGGCAACGACGTGTCGTTGCTCGCACCAGTGGTGCCAGCGGCCGCTGCACTCATCGCCTGGTGCCGGCAACAGGGGGTGCTGGTGATCCACACCCAGGAGTGCCACGAACCCGATCTGTCGGACTGCCCGCCCGCCAAGCGCCTGCGCGGCAAACCGTCCTTGCGCATCGGTGACCCCGGCAGCATGGGCCGCATCCTGATTAAGGGCGAGCCCGGCGCTGGCTTTGTGCCCCAGTTGTTGCCGCAGGAGGGCGACATCGTCATCGCCAAACCTGGCAAGGGCGCGTTCTATGGCACCCCGCTCACAGAAGAACTCCTGTCGCGTGGCATCACTCACCTGATCTTCGGCGGCGTGACCACCGAGGTCTGTGTGCAGACCACCATGCGCGAAGCCAATGACCGCGGCTATGAGTGCCTGATCATCGAAGAGGCCACTGGCTCCTACTTCCCCGAGTTCAAAGAGTCGGCGCTGGCGATGATCCGCGCGCAGGGCGGCATCGTGGGCTGGACGGCCCACCTGGCCGACCTGCCGTTACCTGACTGATTCATTTCATGTTGCACGTCGTCGAAGTCGGTCTGCTGGCGCCACCATCGGCATGAACGAGCGGCGGGGCAGACCCCAGGCAGCACACCTGGCGGATGCGCGCGAGGGCGCTGGAGTGTTTGCTTTTCATGGTGGGTGGTGTCCAAATGCGGCGGGAGCAACCCAGTAGAGGCGACGCACCATCGCGCTCCCATCCCTGGAAGTGGGGGCGATCCCTCACTGATGGGGTGGCCGCTGGCAGGGGTGTGGGCTTGGCGGCAGTGCAGGGCTGTCTACACTGGCGCCGGCCTCACCACCAGGCGACCCATGAACCCCTCTGCAGAGTTTCTTCCCACCGTGCGCACCGTCGCCCTCGGCCGCCCGCTGGCTTGGCTGGTACTGGCGTGGCGTGACATGGCGCGCGCTGGTTGGGTCAGCTTTGCACATGGCCTTGTGCTGGCCGCAGCCGGCGCCGCGATCACGGTCGTGGCGCACAACCGCTTCTGGCTGCTGGCCGGCGCTCTGTCGGGGTTTCTGGTGGTGGCGCCGGTGTTGGCGACCAGCCTGTACGCCTTGAGCCGCGCCATCGAGCGGCGCGAAAAACCGTCTGCCTCCGTGGTGGCCAAGACCTGGCTCAATTGGCAGCACAGCCACATCAACAAATGGGGCAGCGACTACTGGTGCATGCTGCAGTTCGGCGCGCTGCTCGCGCTGGCCGGCACGGGGTGGGTGCTGACCTCGGCGGCGCTGATCACCTTGTTGGCACCGCTGCCCATCCACACCCCGATGGACTTCGTGCACCACGTGATACTGGCCAAAGACGGCTGGCTGTTCGAGTTGTGGCTGGCACTCGGTGGCTTGATGGCGGCGCCCATCTTTGCGTCGAGCGTGGTGTCAATGCCTTTGTTGCTGGACCGGCGCATCAGCCTCATGCAGGCGGTGCTCACGAGTTGGCGCACGGTGCTGGCCAACCCGCTGCCCATGGGGCTGTGGGCGGCGCTGATCGCCGGCTTCACGCTGCTGGGCCTGGCGTCTGCGTTCATTGGCCTGATCGTGGTGATGCCAATGCTCGGCCACGCCAGCTGGCACGCCTACCGCGATCTCGTTGACCCGGCCGGCCTGCCGCCGCGAGAGAGCCAGTGGTCGACGCTCGGGGCTGCCGAGGTGGAACGTTGATGTTCGGTTTCACTGAAGCCCAGATCTCGGGCTTTGGCCTGACCTTTGGGTTGGGCGCTTTCATGCTCTACATGCTGTTCATCATCGGGCAGCTGGCGTGGGAATCCAAGGCCGGCAAGTTCGGCACCTTTGTGTTGTTCCTCGGGCTGGGGCTGGGCATGGTGGGCTTCGCGGCCAAGTACGTGATCCAGTGGATCATCGAGAAGTAAGCCCTGCCGGCCGCGCCGCCGTAGACTGCCCCATCCCATGTGCACAGGAGTTACTCCATGAGCTTGCTCGTTCTCGGCCTGTTGCTGTTTCTCGGCATTCATTCCGTGGCCATCGTCGCACCAGCCTGGCGTGATACACAGGCTGCGCGCAACGAGAAGGCCTGGAAAGGCATCTTCGCCCTCGTCTCGCTCGCAGGTTTTGTGCTGCTCGTTTATGGCTACGGCCTGGCGCGGCAGTCGCCGGTGGTGCTGTACACGCCGCCTGCCGGCATGCGCCATCTGGTGATGCTGTTGATGCTGCCGGTGTTCCCTCTCTTGCTGGCGGCTTACCTGCCGGGGCGCATCAAGACGCTGGCCAAGCACCCGATGCTGCTTGCCACCAAGCTGTGGGCTTTGTCGCACCTGCTGGTGAACGGCACGCTGGCCGATGTGCTCTTGTTCGGCGGCTTTCTCGTCTGGGCCATCGCCGACCGAATTTCGCTCAAGCGCCGGCCGGTGCGTGCTGTGCCGGGTGCACCGCCTTCGCCGGCCAACGATGCCATCGTGGTGGTGGTGGGGCTGGCGTTGTATGGGTTGTTCGTGTGGCGCGCGCATGCGTGGCTGATCGGGGTGTCGCCGTTGTGATGCGGCGAAGCGAGCCCATCCACTTCAAAATCGACTGCCTGGAGTGAGCCCATGAGCCCCCACATTCAACAAACCCTCATTGAAGCCCGCGCCGCACTCGACGCCTTGATGGCCAACGAGGCCACCTGCCATGCCATCGACGAAGCCGGCGCCTGCCTGGCCGATCTGTTCGAGCGGGGCGGGCGCGCCTTCAGCTGCGGCAATGGCGGCTCGATGTGCGACGCGATGCACTTTGCCGAAGAGCTGTCAGGCCGCTACCGCGGCAACCGCAAGGCCTTGGCCGCGGTGGCCATCAGCGACGTGGGCTACATGAGCTGCGTGGCCAATGACTACGGCTACGAACACGTGTTTTCGCGCTACCTCGAAGCCCATGCGCGCAGCGGCGATGTGCTGCTCGCCATCAGCACCAGCGGGACGAGCGGCAACGTGCTGGCGGCGGTGCGTGCGGCCCAGCAGATCGGCATGAAGGTGATCGGCCTCACGGGCCGGCCCGGTGCCACGCTGAGCCAGCTGGCCGACATCGACATCTGCACGCCCGGCGGCCAGTTTGCCGACCGTGTGCAGGAGCTTCACATCAAGATCATCCACATCTTGATCGAGTCGGTGGAGCGGCGACTGTTCCCGGAGAACTACGCCGCCTGAGCAAGGTTTTGTCTAAGGCTTGCGGCGCAGCGCCGCGAGCAGCTTGTCGCGCTCGGCCCCTGTGCCCACCTGCTCGCCCAGCAAGGTGAACAACTGCTCCGCGGTGCTCGCCTTGGCCGCAGCCTTCTTGACCACGATGCTGGCAATGGGCCCGATGTGGCTGCTGAGCACACGCGTGGCCAGGGTCAGGGTCTCAGGTGAAAGGGGCGCTTGCACGGCCGAACCCGTGCTGCCGGTTGGCGTTAGGGTGCGCGGCGCGGCGCCGGTCGCCTTGGTGCCGCTCACATGGGTGGCCGAGGTGGCGGTGCTGAACTTCGCCAGGAAGCGCTGGCGGTCTTGCTCGGACGGCAGGTGTTCGCACAGTTTGGCCTTGAGGCCCGGCACATCGTTGTGGGCGCGTGCAGCCTGGCGCACCAGCACGCGCGCCATCGGGCCGACGAAAGCGGCGAGTGCCAGCTCGACCTGCTGCAAAGTGATGGCGTCCCAGCCCGGGACCGGTGTGCCACCTGAGTGCGGTACGCCGCTGGGCGGCTCCAGCACGCCGATGGCGGGTGCCGGCGGGCTGTGGTCGTTGACCACGATGATGGTGGTTTCGCCGGTGTCGGGCTCGGTTGACAGGTCACGCTTGGCCAGCGCCGCGCGGAAGTCGGCAATGCTGGCGTAGCGGTCTGCGGGCTTCTTGGCCAGGGCCTTGGCCACGATGGTGTCGTAGAACGCGGGCCGGCCCGAATCGGGAACCTGGCTGGGTGGCGCGGGGTGTTCGTTCACCACCTTGTACATGACGGTCTCGGCCGAACCCTGGAAGGGCGGGTGGCCGACCAGCATGCCGTAGAGCAGGGCGCCTGCGGCAAAGATGTCGATGCGGTGGTCCACCCCTTCGCCGATGTACTGCTCGGGCGCCATGTAGCCGGGCGTGCCGATGGTCGAGGTGATTTGCGTGAGCACCACCGACTCGATGCGGGCAATGCCGAAGTCAGTGACCTTCAACTGCCCGCTGTTGGTCACGATGAGGTTGGCGGGTTTGACGTCGCGGTGCCACACGCCGTGTTTGTGCGCGCAGTCGAGCGCGGCAAGCAGCTGATCCATCAGGGTCAGGATGTCGCACTCGGGCGGGCGCGATGTGCCGGCCAGAATCTGCGAGAGCGTGCGGCCCTCCACGTACTCCATCGCGATGTAAGCGGTGTTGTCGTCTTCGCCGTATTCGTAGATGGCCACGATGTTGGGGTGGGCCATGCGGCCCACAGCGCGGGCTTCGTTCTTGAAGCGCGCGGTGGTCGACGAACCCGAGAGGTCTTGCCCGATCAGTGCCTTGTGGATGGTCTTGATGGCGACCGGCCGGTTGATGACCGGATCGAACCCCTTGTAGACCACGCCCATGGCACCCTTGCCGAGCACACCAGTGATCGGGTATTTGCCAAGGCGCTCTGGATGGCTCATGTCTACCCCCACGGCGCTGCGCGCCTGCCCCCCGAGGGGGACGAGCCCGCCTTGGGGCGGCCCGGCGCCGGGCTCATGAGGTCAGTGGGGCCATACATGTTTTCGATTGTCAGCGTCAGTTGTCCAGCATCTTCATCGCATGGACCATGCTCTTGCGCATGCGCGTGAACGATTCCGCCAAAGTGCTGATCTCGTCTTTCGAATTGACGGCGAACTCGGGCGCGTCGAGCTCACCGAGGCTTACTCGGTCCGACAGGCTGGAGAGCCGGCTCACCGGCTGGATGACCAGCTTCCACAGCATCAGGTTGAGCGACAGACCGATCAGCAAGAAGACGCCGGCCAACAGCCCCATCACCACGCCGAAGGCACGGTCGGCGCGTGCGAGCGGCACCGACATGGGCACCGACACCACCTGTGCGCCCAGCACCTCATTCAGGTTCCAGCCGAAGCCATTGGCCGGACCGTACTTTTCCACCAGCGGCTTGGGTGCTGCGTCCACCGTGCTGTGGCAGCGCAGGCAGGCGGGGTTGGCGATTCGGATCGGGCGGGCGATGTAAGTGACGCGGCCCGACGGTGTCATGCGCTCGCCAATGAACTCGGTGCGCTCAGGCGACTGCTTGAACTGCTGGATCACGTCTTCTTCCCAATCTTGCGCGCGGTCGCGCGGGTTGGTGGGGTTGAGCATGGCCGGCTTGTAGGCGTACTCGGGGTGGTTCTTGCGCAGCGCGTTCAACACCTCGGAAGCCGAGTACGCCGGCACCGACTGCGGCAGGAAGGTGTAGCTCATCTGCGTTTCCAGCAGCGGTGCCACTTGGGTCGAGGTGTAGGTGCTGACGGCCATGGCGCTTTCCATCAGCAGGCGGGCGCGGTCCAGCACTTCTTCGTGGGCGCCTTCTTGCAGCAGCTTGCGTGCGATGTAGCTCGACGCCCCCAGGCCGAGCGCGAACACGACCAGGAACACGAGGTTGAACTTGACGAGCAGCTTCATGGTGCCTCTTTGAATGCGAGTGAGTTAGCGCCCGGTCAGGGCTTGGTGCCGTAGCGGGCCGCTTCGCTGGCGGCCGGCTTGGGCAAGTACTTTTCGGGGAAGAGGGTGCGATCCCATTCGGGGTGGTTGCGCAGGTTGGCGATCAGGCCTTTGCGGAATTCGGCGTCTTGCGCCAGGGCCTTCCAGCGCGTCACGAAGCCGGCGCGCAGGCCGTCGGCATCGATCCATCCGGCCACGTCGGCATAGGTGATGTCGCCCAGGCGCTTGGGCACTACGTCGCGGTCCTTGAACAGGGCCGCGCGTGAAGGCAGCGCATCGACAAAAGGGCGCGGCAGCCGCTGGATGAAGGCAGGTGTGGGGCGTGGCGTGATGGTGGATTTTTCACTGCCCTGCTGCGAGAAAAACTCGCTGCCCTTGAGGCTGTGAATGGCGCCGGCCTTGGCGCCCGCACGTTCGCGCAGCACCAGTTCGCCCGACTCGGCGAAGGCATGCGCTTCGGTGGGCAGCACGACGAACACGGCGCTGCGCACCATGCCGGTCACGTCGAAAGCGGGTGAAGACATCACGTCGGCAGCCGGTGGGCGGCCCTTGGACACGGTCAGCTTGGCGCTGCCGCTCAGCAGGTGCGCTTTCGACTGCGCGCGGGCCTTGTCACCGCTCAGCCGGGGCGACAGCAACACCCGCGTGCCGGGGCCAAGATCGAGCATCAAGCCGTCACTGAATTCGATGCGAACCAGGCGGCCCATGTCGGTGGTTTCAACAATGTCGTCTTTGGCCAGGCGCACACCTTCGGCCAGCAGCATGCGCGTGGCGTCGCGGATCAACACCACTTCGCCGTCGACGATGGTGGCTGTAGCCAGGGGCGCGGCGGCCCACGCCGTGCACGGGCAAGCCAGCACGCACAGCCAAAGAGCGAGTTTCCAGACGACGAACTTCATGAATTCTTATGTGGTGGCTCGGGCGGCCAGGAAGATGGAAGCATAGCTGCATGACTGTGCAAACCACCCTGTAAGAAGCACCGGGTACAGGCCCGGGTGGGGTGGAAAAGGTGCGACGAAAGTCACGGAAACCGCTTGCCGCAACGTGGCGGCTTCGTCGTCCTACAACTGCCCGGTCGCGGGCCTCGCGCTGTGCAGTTTGTGAATCGTGATCTTGCGCACCTCGGCCTTGCTGGCCTCGATGTGGGTGCGCAGCATCAGCTTGGCCGGGTCGGCGCGGCGCGCGAGGATCGCCCGCAGGATCTTGGCGTGTTCGTCGTAGGTGGCCGAGATGCGTGGCGGCTGGGTGAAATCGAGCCGGCGCACGATGCGGATGCCGTCGGTCACATCGGCATGCACACGCGCCATTTGCAGGTTGCCGGCGGCCGACACCAGCGTGGCATGAAAGGCTTCGTCGAGTGCGGCCACTTCGGTGGTGTCGGCCTTGCGGTCTTTTTCGGGCACCAGCCAGATGGCTTTCAACAGCCCGAGGTCGGGCATGGGCACCATGGCGCAGAGCCGATCGACGACAGTGCACTCCAGCACCACGCGCAGGTCATAAAGCTCTTCGAGCTTGCGAAAGTCGAATGCTGCCACGCTCCAGCCGCTGCGGTAGGCCACCTTCACGTAGCCTTCGAGCTCAAGCCTGAACAGCGCCTCGCGCACAGGGGTGCGCGACATGCCCAGGCGTTCGGCCATGTCGCTCTCGGTGAAGCCGTCGCCTGGCAGCAGCACGAAGTCGAAGATGGCAGCTTTCAGGCGGCGGTAGGCGGTCTCGGAACGTGTGAGGTCGCGTGGGTTGACTGCCTGCGCTGTGATGGTCTTTTTGGCCGGGGCTTTCATCACAACAAGCTTACATGCGCAGAAACCACGCGCCAGCCGTCGGGTGTCTTCATCCAGGTCTGGCTTTGGCGGCCGGGTTTCACGCCGCCTTCGCGCTGGAATTCGCAATTGGCGGTGGCGAAACTGTCGCCGTAGGTGGTGATCTCGGTGCGCAAGAGCGTGCGAGCCAGGCCGGTGGCGGGGCGGGCGGCGCGGAAAGCCTGGATGGCGGCGTAGCCGTAGAGGTTTTCACCCACGCCGTAGCGCAGGGTGTGGGGGCTGTTCCAGAACAACTCGTCGAGTACGGAGACTGTGTTGTTGACGAGCGCGTCTTCATAGCGTTCGAAGGCGGCGGTGACTTCGGCGAGGGTGTCGGGGCGGTTGATGTGCATGGTGGTTTGATTCGGTGTGGGGCTTCGATACCTCAGCCTGAGCGGACTGTGGCTGGTGAAGGCCTCATATTCCCGCCACCGGCGAAGACGCCACGCCACTTGCTTCGAGCGCCCGCGCCACGCGCAGCGCCAGGTCTTCACGCCACGGTGCCGCAATCACCTGCACGCCCAGCGGCATGAAATTCTTGCCCTCCGGCCACAGCGGCGCGGCCACCACCGGGCAGCCTGCGAACGAGATCGGTTGGGTCAGCAAACCCATCGACGGGCGCGCAGGCACGCTGGTGCCGTTGAGGTCGAAACTCTCGGCGCCGATCGGTGTGGCCTGCACCGGCGTGGCTGGCGCCAGCAGCACGTCCCAGTCGCGGAACAAGGCCTGCACCTTGTCGCGGTACATGCGCCGAAAGCGTTGTGCGCGCAGGTACCAATCGACCGGCTGCAAGGCACCGGCGATGAAGCGGTCGACCGACAGCGGCTCGAACTCGGCCGCACGCTCGCGCAGCAGCGGCAGGTGCAGCGAACCGCCTTCGCTGGCGGTGGTGACGAAGGCGGCCACGCGCGCCAATGCAGCGTCGGGCCAGGTCACGCCGCGCGTTGCCTGCAGTGCCGTGGCGGCCAGCTCGAGCGCCTTGTGCGCTGCGGGCCCGGCGTTGTCTTCGAAGTAACCGTTCAACACACCGATGCGCAGACCGGTGAGGCTGTGGCCGATCTGCTCCAGCGTGGGCTGCACACGCTCGGCGTGGCAACCGGGATCCAGCGGGTCGGGGCCTTGCAGCGCGTCGTAGCTTGCCGCCAGGTCTTCGACCGAGCGCGCCAACGGGCCCAGGTGGTCGATGCTCGCGACGAAGGGGAAGCTGCCGCGCCGCGACAGCCGGCCGAAGGTGGGCTTGAGCCCCCACACGCCGCACAACGACGAGGGCACGCGGATCGAACCGTTGGTGTCTGACCCCAGCGTCACCGGCACCTGGCCTGCCGCCACCGCCGCGCCGCAACCGCCCGACGAGCCACCGGCAGTGCGCTCCAGGTGGCGCGGGTTGCGGCAGGGGCCGTAGTGCGTGTTCTCGGTGGTGAAGCCGTAAGCGAATTCGTCCATGTTCAACGCGCCCACCAGCACGGCGCCGGCGGCGTGCATGCGCTGAACCAGCACGGCGTCGGCACTCGCGGCGGGTTGGCCGTTGCGCACCTTGCTGCCGGCGCGTGTGGTGAGGCCTTCGATGTCGAACAGGTTTTTCACCGCGTAGGGCATGCCGGCCAGCGGCGGCAGCACCTCGCCGCGTGTACGCCGCGCGTCGATGGCGCGCGCCTCGCGAGTGGCACGCTCGAAGGTGCCGTCGGTGAAGGCGTTGACCCGCGGGTCGGTCACCTCGATGCGCGCGATGCAATGCTCAAGCGCTTCTTCTGCCTGCATCTCGCCCGAGTGAACTGCGCGAACGATGTGGAGGCCGGTGATCATGTCGTGGTTCCTGGCGAAGCTCATGCATCGCCCGGCGGGAAGGGTGCCGGGCAGAAGATCTCCGCGGTTTCGACATCGGGTGGCAGGGTCACCGCCTGCAAGCTGGCCACCATGGCCTGGGTGCGCGCCAGGTGCGCGGCCACGCGCACCACCTGGGCTTCTTCGAGCGGCAGCGCCAGAAAGCGCGCCGTGGCGCGCACGTAATCGTCAATCTCCGTTGTTGAAGTCAACGTCTCACCTCTCGTTGAAAGATCTCCAGGCTGAGCTTCTTGGTGGCGATGAAGCTCGGCTCTGACAACGTGGCCACGGTGCGCGGCCGCGCATCACCATAGTGCAAGATCTCTGCCACCCGCGTCGGGCGTTTGGTCAGCAGCAGCACCTGGTCGGCCAAATACACCGCTTCTTCCAGGTCGTGCGACACCAGCAGCATGGTGGTGCCGGTCTGCATGAACACCTCTTGCAGCTTCTCGCGGATGAAGAGCGTCATCTCGAAATCGAGCGCCGAGAACGGCTCGTCGAGGAACAGCACCTC
>JACMKW010000285.1 GCA_014379885.1 Rhizobacter sp. | reverse complement strand
TTCGGGCGGCTGTTTGAACGCAGCGAGCACAGCTCGTGTAGTGAGTTCTGCCCGACCCGCAGAGACCGAGCAGCGCAGAGCAGTCGGCCCTAGGCCGACCGGCGACGAGGGTCGCCTTTTCTTTGGTGACTTTCTTTTGGCGAAGCAAAAGAAAGTTACTGCCCTGTCGGGGGCACATCCCGACGCGGTCTCACTCAGTAAGAAGAAACCTCAACCGACAGCGGCACACCAGGCTTCGACAAGCTCAGCCCGAACGGGTAGTAGGGAGTGGTGGCAAGCCAGCATCCTGGATTCCCGCTCGGGCGCAGCCCGGCCTGTCCTGAGCCCGTCGAAGGGCGTCAATGACGAGATAAAGCAGCACCCATGAACATCGACTTCTCCACCCTCACCGAATACCAACGCTACAAACTGATGGCCAGCCTCATCGTGCCCAGGCCCATCGCCCTCATCACCACGATGAGCGAAAACAACATCGTCAACGCCGCCCCCTTCAGCATGTTCAACATGCTGGGCGAAGAGCCCCCAATCGTGATGGTCAGCATCAACCGCCTGAAAAACGGCAGCCTCAAGCACACCGCCGCCAACCTCGCGAGAGAAAAAGAGTTCGTCGTCCACATCAGCGACGAAGCCATGGCCGAGAAGATGCACCGCTGCGGCGAGCGCCTGCCCTCCGATGTGAGCGAGCTCGCGCATGTGGGTCTGACCGCACTCCCGTCACGGGCCGTCAAGCCCCCGCGCATCGCCGAAGCCCCGGTCGCCTTCGAATGCACGTTGTGGGAAACGCTGGAGACCACCAGCCGCCAAATCTTCATCGGCCAGGTGCGCTGGCTGCACGCCCGCGAAGGGCTGATCGACACCGAGCTGTGGCGGGTTCGCCTGCAGGAATACTTTCCGGTGGCGCGCTTCGGCGCAAGTTACTACGTCAACACTCGCGAGCGTTTTTCGCTGGACAGCGAGGCGCCAAAAGCCAACCCCATTGACGAGATGTGACCGCGCTCAAGACCACGCTTGCGGCGGTGTTCAGGCCCGCGCGAAGCGGTGCACCCCGTCGCCGCCCACACGCCGCACCAGCTTGCCGGCATGCCACATGGCGTTCAGGTGAGCGATTGATTCGCCCATCGCAAACGTGGTCTGGTGCAGGTCGAGCTTGCGCTTGAACAACACCATCAGCAAATCGGCCGCGCTCTGCGGCGCTTCGGCGCAGGCCTGCAGCACTTCGGCAAAACGTTCGTCGTGGTGCGACTTCAGCTGGTCGATGCGTGTGTGCAGGCCACGAAACGGCTTGCCGTGTGAGGGCAGCACCAGCGTGTCGGCCGGCAGGGCGCGCATGCGTTCCACCGATTCCAGATAGCGCAGCAAGGGGTTGCCTTCCGGCTCTGATTCGCTCACGCCCACGTTGGTGGAGATGCGCGGCAACACCATGTCGCCCGAGATCAGCACGCCCTGGCTCGCCGAGTGCAGCGAGATGTGCTCGGGCGCGTGTCCGTAGCCGGTGTGGCAGGCCCAGTCGTGCCCGCCGATGCGAATCACGTCACCACCGATCAGGCGGCGAAAACGGTCGGGCACCTCGGGCACCAAGTCGGCGTAGTGGCCGCTGCGGCCCTTGAGTTTTTCCAGCGTTTCGGTGTCGGTGATGCCGTGGCTGGCCGCGAAATTGGCCGAGATCACGCCGGTTCCGGCTGTCGCGCTGCTGGCCGTTCGTGCCGCGTTGAAGTCGGTGGCGCTCATCCAGAGCCGGCATTCGGCGTCTGGCGTCGACCACTTCTTGGTGAGCCATGAAGCCAGGCCCACGTGGTCGGGGTGCAAGTGGGTGACGATCACCCGCAGCACGGGCAAGCCGCCCAGCTCGCGTTCGAACACTTGCTCCCAGGCGGTGCGCGTGCCGGCGTTGCTGATGCCGCAGTCGACGATCGTCCAACCCTCGCGGCCATCGAGTTGATCGCGCAGCAGCCACAGGTTGATGTGATCCAGAGCAAACGGCAAGGCCATGCGCACCCAGCGCATGCCTGGCACCAACTCAAGCGTGGTGCCGGTCTCGGGCAAGGTGTCGCCGAAGGGGTAGCTCAATTGGTGTTCGAGGGCATTCATGGGTTCGCTACACTTTACGTATACGTCAACTGAGAGTCATTGTAGGGAGCCATGCCTGTTGCCGCTGTCACCGAGGTATCACTCACTCCAGTCCCCACTTTCACGATTGGCGAGCTGGCGCGTGAATTCGACCTCACTACCCGCGCCATTCGCTTCTACGAAGACTGCGGCCTGCTGCAGCCGCAACGCAAGGGGCGCAACCGCATCTACACCACACGAGACCGCACGCGGCTGAAGCTCACGCTGCGCGGCAAGCGCCTGGGGCTCACCTTGTCGGAGGTGAAAGAGCTGGTCGACATGTACGAGTCGCCGCGCGACACGCAGGCTCAGCTCAACAAATTCCTCACCGTGCTGGCGCTGCACCGGGCCCAGCTCGAACAGCAAATGGCCGACCTCAACGTGACGCTGGCCGAAGTGCGCACGCATGAGAAAGAAGCCAAACGCCTGTTGGCCGATGACAAAAAAGACGGTGACAAGAGAACAGCTTGACTGGAGACATCACATGAATCTGCCCGGCCTCGACTTCCAGCTCGGCGAAGACATTGACGCGCTGCGCGACACGGTGCGCGAATTTGCGCAAGCCGAGATCGCGCCCCGTGCCGCCGAGATCGACAAGAGCGACCAGTTCCCCATGGACCTGTGGCGCAAGATGGGCGCGCTGGGTGTGCTGGGCGTGACCGTCGGCGAGGAATACGGCGGCGCCGGCATGGGCTACCTGGCCCACATGATTGCGATGGAAGAGATCAGCCGTGCCTCGGCCAGCGTGGGCCTCTCTTACGGCGCACACAGCAACCTGTGCGTGAACCAGATCAAGCGCAACGGCAACGAGGCGCAGAAAAAGAAGTACCTGCCCAGGCTGATCAGCGGTGAGCATGTGGGCGCGTTGGCGATGAGCGAGGCGGGTGCTGGCTCTGATGTCATCAGCATGAAGCTCAAAGCCGAAGAACGTGATGGCGTGTACGTGCTCAATGGCAGCAAGTTCTGGATCACCAACGGGCCCGACGCCGACACCCTCGTGGTGTACGCCAAGACCGAACCAGGGATTGACGGCCCCCACGCTTCGCTGCCCCCCGAGGGGGCTCACCGGCCTTCGGGAGGCCGGGCGGCCAGTGGGGGCGCACGCAGCATCACCGCATTCATCGTCGAGAAGGGCATGAAGGGTTTCAGCATTGCCCAAAAGCTCGACAAGCTGGGCATGCGCGGCAGCCACACCGGTGAGCTGGTGTTCAACAACGTCGAAGTACCGGCCGAGAACGTGCTGGGCACCTTGAACGGCGGTGCCCGTGTGCTGATGAGCGGCCTCGACTACGAGCGTGCGGTGCTGGCGGCCGGGCCAGTGGGCATCATGCAGTCGGTGATGGACAACGTGGTGCCCTACATCCACGA
>JACMKW010000284.1 GCA_014379885.1 Rhizobacter sp. | reverse complement strand
GTGCAGGCTGGCAGGCAGCGTGGCGGCGTCGTTGGCCACCAGCAGGTCACCGGGGCGCAGCAGTTGCGGCAGCGCGGAGCGTGGGGCGTGGTGCAGTTGGCCTGCGGCGTCGACGTGCAGCAGCCGTGCATCGTGAGGGCGCTGGGTGGGGGTGGTGGCGGCTTTCATGCGGCCTCCTGGGTGATCAGGTGAACGAGCTCTTGCGCGGCCAGGGCGGGACGCTTCAGCGTGGCCGGGTCGGCATCGGGCACGGCCAGCGCGTGCAGGGGCGTGTCCATGTCGCCGGGGTCGAAGCTGATCACCTGCACCCCGTGCGGGCGCAGCTCTTCGTGCCAGATGCGGCTCAGGTGCTGCAGCGCCGCCTTGCTTGCGCCGTACGCGCCCCAGCCGGGGTAGGGCGTGACGCCAGCGTCGCTGGTGATGTTGATCACCAGTGCAGGCCGGCCGTCACGCGCTGACGCACTCAGCGCACCCAGCAAGGCCTTGGTCAGGCGGAAGGGGCCGAGCAGGTTGGTGGCGAGTGCCGCTTCAACCTCTTCGCACTCGGTGTCAGCCAGCAAGGCCAGCGGCACCGGGCCGAGGTGCGAGGCGTTGTTGATCAACACGTCGAGCCCGTCGAGGGCGGCAGTGATTTGCAAGGCCAGCGGGTAGGTGTCGCTCTTGCGCGAGACATCACCCACCAGGCCGTGTGTGCCCGGGTGGCGGCGCGCGACCTCGGCCACACGCTGCGCATCGCGCGCCACGAAGGCCACCCGCGCGCCACGCGCAGCGAATTGTTGAACCAGTGCGAGCCCGAGGCCCGAGGTGCCGCCGGTGATGGCCACGCGCAGATCGCGGGGTGTGTGAATCGTGTTCATGGTGTGTGCCTGTTGTTGAAGTGACATTGGGGTGACTGCACGATAGGCAGCCTCGCCGCGCCCGGCGAGCGCGATGTCCAGTGCATTGGCACAAGGTTGTCGGGGCGGACACAATGGGCCCAACATGGCCGACGCGCTTCCCAACCACCCCCCCGATTCACCCGCCTCGGCTCACCTGGCGCGCAACCTGGTGAGCCTGCGTCACACCCGTTCGCTCACCCAAGACGGGCTGGCCAAGGCCGCAGCGGTGCCGCGCTCGACCATTGCCAATCTCGAATCCGGCGAAGGCAACCCTTCGCTGGCCGTGCTGGTGAAGGTGGCCGGCGCGCTGGGTGTGCCGATCGATGAACTGCTTGCTTCGCCGCGCGCGATGGTGCGGCGCTGGGCGGCCGACGAGGTGGCCAGCCACGTGAAGGGCCGCGGCGTGAGCATCCGCGCCCTGGTGCCCGAGCCCGTGCCTGACGAGATGATGGAAGTGATGGACTTTGCCCCCGGCGCCGTGATGGGCGGCACACCGCACCTGCCGGGCACACGTGAGTTCTTCACTTGCCTCGATGGCCGTGTGCACCTGATGGTGGCCGGCGAGCGCTACACACTGGGTGAGGGCGACGTGCTGGCCTTCCCGGGCAACTTGCCGCACTCGTACCAGAACGCCGATGCGCTCGCGCCGGCGCGCGGAGTGTCGGTGGTGGTGCTCGCGAAAGCGGGCGTGTAGTCGCCGGGAACCAGGTCGCCCCACGCGATGTAGGGATACGCAGATCGGCTCTATCCTGCTCGCCCATTTCGCACCCATCAGGAGGGACACCCATGACATTCGCAACCACGCTGCGCCGCAGCCTTGCCGCATTGGGCAGCGCGCTTTTGCTCGCCGCTTCAGCCCAGGCCGCCGCCCCCCAGGTCAAGACCCAGGCCCCGGGCTACTACCGCATGATGCTGGGCGACATTGAAGTCACGGCACTGCTCGACGGCATCCTCCCGCTGGAGCCGCACAAGCTGCTGACCAACACGACACCGGCTGAAGTGAGTGCGCTGCTCAAGCGCTCGTTCCACGGCGACGCCGTGCCTACTTCCGTCAACGCCTACCTCATCAACACCGGCAGCAAGCTGGTGCTGGTGGATGCAGGCGCAGCCAAGCTGTTCGGCCCCGGGCTCGACCAGCTGCATGCCAACCTCAAGGCAGCGGGTTACCAACCCGAGCAGGTCGATGCAGTGGTCATCACCCACATGCATGGCGACCACGTCGGTGGACTGATTCAAGAGGGCCGAATCGCGTTCCCCAACGCCACCGTCTACGCCGACAAACACGACGCCGACTTCTGGCTCAGCGCCGAAAGTCTGGAGAAGGCGCCCAAGGAAATGAAGGCGTTCTTCCAGGGCGCGCAGTTGTCACTCAACCCTTACGTGATCGCCAGCAAGTTCAAAGCCTTCGAGGGCGACACCGAGATCGTGCCGGGCGTGAAAGCCATTGCCGCCCACGGCCACACGCCCGGGCACACCATCTATGCGGTCGAGTCCCAAGGCCAGAAGCTGGTGCTGTGGGGCGACCTGATGCACGTGGCCGCGGTGCAGTTCCCGAAGCCCGCTGTGACCATCCAGTTCGACAGCGACTCGAAGGCGGCGGCGGCGCAGCGCAAGAAGGCTTTTGCCGACGCGGCCAAGGGCGGCTATTGGGTGGCCAGCGCGCACCTGCCCTTCCCCGGCATCGGCCACCTGCGCGTAGACGGCAAGGGCTACACCTTCGTGCCGATGAATTACGGCCCGGTGCGCTGAGAGAAGACATCCGAATGCGTCAATCGCCACGCCCTGTCTTCCTCAACCCGATGAAAATTCGCATGCCCGTGGGCGCGGTGACATCCATCGCGCACCGCATCACGGGCATTCTGCTGGCGGCAGCGGTGCCCGTGAGCGTCTACCTTTTCGATCTTTCGTTGCGCAGTGAGCAAGCTTTCGCTGCGGCGCGCACCGTGTTCGAGCACATGGCGATCAAAGCGGTGTTGGTGATCGTGATCTGGGCGCTTTCGCATCACCTGCTGGCCGGCATTCGGCATCTGCTGTCTGACTTCAACCTGGGCTCGCCATTGCGCACAGCGCGGCGCAGCGCCTGGCTGGTGAACGCAGGCGGTGTTGCCATGGCCTTGCTTGCAGCGGGAGCTCTGCTGTGAAGTTGCGAGCCACCGGTTTGGCGGCGTGGTGGGTGCAACGCGTGAGCGCCACCTTCATGCTGCTCTTCATGTTGTTTGTGCTCGGCTCCTTGCTGCTGCACCCACGCCCCACTTATGCCGAATGGCGAGACTGGGTCGGCCACCCCGGCATGACCACGGCCACCCTGGCCTTCTTTGCGGCGTTGCTTTCGCACATGTGGGTAGGCCTGCGCGATGTGTTGATCGACTACGCCCGACCGGCCGGCTTGCGCCGCTTTCTATTGGGCGGCGTCGCTGCAGCGCTCTTGACTGCCGCAGTGTGGGTACTCTGGATTCTTCTTCGAACGCCGGCCTGACTGCACTACGCTTGTGGGCGCATCGACGAAAGCCCCGCATGAAACTTTCGATTTCTCGCTACAACCCCGAGTGCGACGCGAAGCCCTACATGCAGGATTACGAGATCGAGCTCCTGGAGAGCGATCACATGCTGCTTGATGTGATCCTGCGGCTCAAGCGCCAGGACAACACGCTCACTGTCAGAAAATCGTGCCGCGAAGGTGTGTGCGGCTCCGACGCCATGAACATCAATGGTCGAAACGGATTGGCTTGCGTCACCCCGGTGCGCGGCTTGAAAGAACCGGTGCAGCTGCGCCCGTTGCCAAGTTTCCCGATCATTCGAGACCTGGTGGTCGACATGACCAATTTTTTCAAGCAGTACCACTCGGTTTCTCCGTACCTCATCAACCCCGAAACCCCGCCTGAGAAAGAGCGCCTTCAAACACCCGCCGAGCGCGAGAAGCTGAACGGCGCCTACGAGTGCATCTTGTGCGGCTGCTGCAGTAGCCAGTGCCCTTCGTTCTGGTGGAACCCCGACAAGTTCGTAGGCCCGGCGGGCCTGATACAGGCTTACCGGTTCATCGCTGACAGCCGTGACCATGCAACGCAAGGGCGCCTGGACGATCTGAACGATGCGTACCGCCTGTTTCGCTGTCGCACCATCGTGAATTGCGCCGAGGTCTGCCCCAAAGGGTTGGAGCCGTCTCACGCCATCGAGGAGATCAGGTTGAAGATGTCGGGGCTTGCCGTGAAAGGCGGTGGAATCGAAATGCACCGCCCCATCTCACCCCGATAGCTGATGCCGGGTTGATGCAAACCGGTTCTGAAGGCGTCGTTTCACTGACGGAAAACACGATGGGCAACCAAGAAAAAACACCGCAGCACGCGCCCGAATCTGATGACACGGCCAACCAGTCGGTGCTAGGCGAAGAAGACCCAGGCGCGGCCCTCGACACGATGTCATGGGCGCAGGGCAACAAGGCATCGGGCGACAGCGCAGACCGCTCGATGCTGCTTCGAAAGGCACTTTCGCGCTGGGAGAACGAGGGAGGTTCCGATGGCGGCCCTGCAGCACCGAGTGCGAACACCGGCGAGGTTCAAACAACGGTGGAGCTGACCAATGCAGAATTGGTGCAGTTGCAGATTCGCGTGATCGCGCTCGAAAACCTGGTGATCGCGCTGCTCGCCGGCGCCACCGATCAGACGCCCGACGCCGCGCGCGCGATGGCCGACTACATTTCCCCGCGGTCGGGCTTCACGCCCCACCGTCTGACCCTGCACGCGGCCGCGCAGATGGTTCATCTTGTCGAGCGATCCACCTTGTTTCGGGGCAAGCCGAAGTCTTGAGGTGCGGGTGACCTCTCAGGCCACCACCAACCGCCGCAGCCAATCTAGCAACACGGTCGGCAGCAGTTCTGGCCGCGAAAGCAAAGCGTAGTGGTGCGGCCCGAAGACGGCTGGGAGGTAGTTCGCCGCCTGGCGATCGATGGTCAGGCAGAAGGGTGAGATGCCCTGCAGCTTGGCTTCGGTCACGGCCTGGCGCATGTCTTCCACGCCGTACCGGCCTTCGTAGTCGTCGATGTCGTTGGGCTTGCCGTCCGAGAGCAGCAGCAGCAGCCGGTGAGCCGCCGGTTCGTGCATCAGCAAGGTGGTGGCGTGGCGAATCGCCGCACCCGCGCGGGTGTAGTGCTCGGGCTCCAGGCCAGCGATGCGCTGCGCCACGTGCGGCCCGTAGTGCTCATCGAAGTGCTTGATGCTGCGCACCACCACGGCGTTCGGGCCTTCGCCCGAGAACGCCTGCACGCTGTACGGTGCCGCCATGCCTTCGAGCGCGATGCACACCAGCAGCAGCGCTTCGCGCTCCACGTCGATCACACGCCGACCCGCGGAGATCCAGCCATCGGTGGAGCCGCTCACGTCGACCAGCAGCATGATGGCCATGTCGCGCCGGCTGCGCCGCTCGCTCTGGTACAGCCGCTGCGCCATCGGCAGCCCGGCGCGGAAATCGGCCTGCGCTTCCACGAAGGCTGGCAGGTCGATGTCGTGGCCGTCGAGTTGACGGTGCACCCGCAGGCGCTGCGCGCGCAGCAGCTCGAATCGGCGCCGAATTTCATGCAGCATGCCGCGCCGCTCGGCCAGCGTGTCGTCCACCCATTGTTGTGGCCCGTCGGGTGCCGGCAGCAGCACCACCGTGGCGCCGGGGTCGCGATAGGCGCCGGCACGCCAGTCCCACTCCGGGTAGTGCACGCGGCCGGGCCCGTTGCCGGTTGACGGCGCACGCTCCCGCCTGAACTGCGACGCCGGGGGGTCGTCCGACAGCAGCACTTCTTTGGGCCTGCCCGGCGTGGCCACCAACTGCGCTTCGGGCATTTCGGACACCGCATCGGCAAAGTCTTCCGCGGCGCTTGCGCTCTCGCGGTCGACCGGGCGCTGCAAGCCCATGGGGTCTTCGGCCTGCTCGTGCGGCTGCGCTGTTTGCACCATCCAGGCGCCGGGCTGCTTGTCTTCCTGATCGTCATCGCCCAGACGCACATCGGGGCGGCGCGCGAGCCGTGCGCTGCGTGGCGCGTCACTGCGTGTGGGGTCGTGGTCGTGCTCGCTCACCCCTGCGCCCGTCACTTGCACAGCAGCCGGCGGAGTGCGCAGCTCGCCCGTCCACCCGTCGCGCCACAACAAACGCCCGGCCGCTGCACGCGGATCGTTCGCCTGCAAGGTGCGCAGCAAGGCACGCGCTTGCGCCAGGACGTGCGTGGGTTCGGCGGGCACATCAACCACGGTGTCGTTCACCAACACCGCGCGCGCAAGCGATTCGAGTGGCCGCAGCGACCCCGGGAAAGCGCTGGGCGGCGGCCGATGCTGCAACGCCTCGCGTCGCAGCGTGGCAAGCGCCGCCGCCATCCCAGGCAAGGCCTGAAGCAGGGCCTGATCGGCCGCGTGCGCCTCCAACAGAAGGTAAAGGTCGCGCAGCAACGGGGGGCCGTCCGTGGGCTGGTGTGCTGCACTGCCGCGCACCGCGCGCATGGCTTGTTGCAGTGCCATCGTGCGAAAGCGCGCCACACCCACCGGGGCCGGTTCGCTGGATGCAAACGCGTCCGGCAACCAGATGCTGACGCCATCGGTGGCGGGTACGGCTTGCCGCACAGGTGGGCCCCGGCGGCGCAAGAAAACTTGCGCCAGGAACGTGGGCGGGGCCGGCGGTTGGGCCACCCGCAGCGCGAAACTGCGGCCGAACACGGCGGCCGTGAGCAGATCGAGGCGCTGGGCGACGTCGGCCAATCTCACCGGCGCCGGGCCACGCGGCGCAGGCCGATGCCGGCGCCACAAGTTCTGTGCGAATACGGTGGCGTGCCGCGCTGCGTCGGTGATGACGTCTTCGGCTTCGGCCATGGCCTGAAGGTGCCTTCTAGACGAACGTCGAGTCGACCAGATCGCGCATGGCGCCCACCAGCGACGGCTCATCCGACAGCGGCGACACGATGGCGCTGTAGCAAGCCTGCTGCACGGAGATGCCGCTCGCCGCCAGACGCGCCGCGGCAATCAGCAGCCGGGTGCTGGGCACCTCGGCCAGCCCGCGGTCGTGCAGCCCGCGCAAGCGTTGCGCCAGGCTCACCAGCGCTCGCGCGGTAGCTGCGTCCACAGTCCCTTCGCGCTCGACGATCTCGGCTTCACGCTCGGGTGGTGGAAAGGCGAAGTCCAGCGCGACGAACCGCTGCCGCGTGCTGGGCTTCATGTCTTTCAGCATGCGCTGGTAGCCGGGGTTGTACGACACCACCAGCTGGAAACCCGGCGCGGCTTCTACGGTTTCGCCCGTCTTGTCGATCGGCAGCATGCGGCGGTGGTCGGTCAGCGGGTGCAGCACCACCACGGTGTCTTGGCGCGCCTCCACCACTTCGTCGAGGTAGCAGATGGCCCCTTCGCGGGTGGCGCGGGTGAGCGGGCCGTCTTGCCAAACGGTGCCGTCGTTGCGGATCAGAAAGCGGCCGATCAGGTCGCTCGCCGTGAGATCGTCATGGCACGAGATGGTGATGAGCGGGCGGCACAGCCGCCACGCCATGTACTCCACGAAACGCGTCTTGCCGCAGCCCGTCGGGCCTTTCAGCATCACGGCCAGCTTGCGTGCGTGGCACTGCTCGAAGACGGCCACCTCGTCACCCGTGGCCAGGTAGTACGGCGCTTCGGCGCCGCCCATCGCAGGGCTGAGCGGGTCAGCGACCTCCGTCACCTCAGGCGGCCGCAGGGCGACGCACCGGTTGCAGCACAGGCTCCGGGTCGGTTGTCACTTCAAACCTCGGCGCATAGCGGAAGAAGTCGATGATGAACAGCGCCACACCGATGGCAAAGATCGAGCCGGTGATGACCAGCATCACGAAATGCACCTGGATCTTGAGCTGCGCATCGAGGTAGCCCATGCCCATGATGCGCTCCAGGTAGACCTGCCCGATGCCTGCGGTGGCGAACGAGAGCGTCATGCCAAACATGCCCGCGATCTGCATCCAGAACGACCAGTAGCCCATCGAGGTGCCCTCTTCGGGCCGGCGCGTCATCGCGGGCAAGGCGTAGCTGATCATCGCCAGAACGATCATCGCGTAAGCGCCGTAGAACGCGGCGTGGCCATGCATTGCGGTGATCAGCGTTCCGTGCGTCCACTTGTTGACGCTCGGGAAGGTGTGGGCGAGGCCCAGCAGGCCGGCACCGAACAGCGTGAACACGGCACTGCCCACGGTCCAGTGCAGCGCCAGCTTGTTGGGGTGCGCGAGGCCGGAGCGGCGAATGGCCGAATAGGCATAGATGGCCATGCCGACCAGCGCCACCGGTTCGAGTGCGCTGAACAAGCCGCCGATCGGCAACCAGTAACCCGGCACACCGATCCAGTAGTAGTGGTGGGCGGTGCCGATCACGCCGGCGATGAACACCAGGCCGACGATCACGTACAGCCATTTGTCCATCACCTCGCGGTCAGCGCCCGACAGGCGGATCAGCAGGTAGGCGAGAAAACCGCCCTGGATCATTTCCCACACACCCTCGACCCAGAGGTGGATGGTCCACCAGCGGTAGAAGATCGAGACGGTGTAGTTCTCGTAGTGGAGCAAGGCCGGCAGGTACAGCACGGCCGAGAGACCCAGACCGCCGATCAGCACGCCTTCGGTGGTGGTGAAGCGGCCCGACTTCTTGATCGTCATGCCGATGTTGTAGAGGAACATCAACATCACGATGACGATCACGATCTTGTGCGGCAGCGGCTGCTCCAGCAGCTTGTTGCCCGTGCCCCATCGAAACAGATATCCGATGATGGCCGTCACGCCCATCAGCACCCACAGCACGAGTTGAACGTAGGCGATCTTGGTGCTGTGCAGCTCGGTGCGTGACTCGTCGGGCACCATCCAGTAGGTGGCCCCCATGAAGCCACACAGCACCCACACGATCAGCAGGTTGGTGTGGATCACCTTGGTGACGTCGAACGGCAAGATGTAGAGCAGCGGGTCGGGCCCCAAGTACTTGGCGGCCGACAGCAGCCCGAACACCAGCTGCAAGCCGAACAGCGCGAGCGCGACTGCGAAGTACCAGTAAGCGACGGATTGGGATTTGTATCTCATGGTGGCTCCGCAAGAGGCAAGGGTTTGCTGTGAACGCGCGGGCGGTCCGTCAAAGGCCGTGCGAGAAACTCACTTGAGCGACGAGAGGTACGCGCTCAGTTGATCGATCTGCGCTGATGTCAGCTCCTTGGCGTAGGTGGTTGGCATGAACGAGGTGCCATTGGCCGAATACATCGCGCCGGGAACCGCGTGCGCGCTCGGCTCGGTGATCGACTCGCGGATGTAGCCGGCCAGATCCTTGGCCTTTCCCTTGTACGCACCGGATGCCAGCAGTGTTTCGGTGCGCGCTTTCAAGCCCGCCATCGAGGGGCCGGCCATGTTGACGCCGGGTGCAATCGAATGGCAGGCCGTGCAGGCCGGGGTTGCGCTGCGAAACACGTTCTCGCCCAGGGCAATCGGGTTTTCTGCACCTGACACCGGCCGCGCGCCCGCGGGGGCCGGACCCATGCCGCCGCCGCTGGCGGCCTGGCTTTGCTGCGTTGCCGTCATGTCGGTGCCGGGCAAGGTCGCCCCGGTGACCAGGATGGGCCGCGGCGGCCAGCCTTGGTTGTCAACGTTGCTGACCCAGTCGAGGAACGCAATCAGGTCGGTGATGTTTTCGTTGCTCAGATCCTGCTTGGGCATCAGGCGGCGGTGCTTGGTCTCGTCGTAGAACTTCGAGGGGTCGCGCATGTAGGCTTGAAGATAAGCCTCGCCGCGGTGCTTGGTGATCTTCGTGAGGTCGGGCGCGTAATAGGCGCCCTCACCGAACAAGGTGTGGCAGTTGATGCAGTTGTTGACGTGCCAGACATCTTTGCCGCGGGTGACGGAGGGCGTGATCTTGTCGGCGTTGGTGAGTTTGCCGAACTGGCGGTGGCTGTCGAGCGTCATGCCGACGAAAATGAGCACGGCGAGCAAGGTCGAGCCGATGGCGAAGAGGCGGGCTTGTCGTTTGTTCATGATGCCACCCGTTCAGACGCTGATGCCGGACCAGTACGTGATGGAAATGAAGGCGGAGTAAACCATCGCCAGCACCATCAGCACCACCACCAGATACCCGAAGAGCCTGAACGAGCCGATCCATCTCTGCATGAGCATCTCCTTGCGACCAGCATAGTTGGCGAATGCTTCTGCGAGCGCGAAAGGATCTGGAGCGCAGCCGAAGCGATGGCGCATTGTGTTCTTGTATCGGAATGTGTCAACCGATTGTGGGTTCGCCCTCACTCACAAGCGGCAGACGTCGGGCAGCAGCTTGAAGCTGGTGTCCTTCAGTGTCTCGACAAAGGCCCGCACATAAGGCCGTTGTGACAAGCCCGCCTTGCCCGCCGCGTACAGCCGTGAGTTGAGGCCGCGCTTGCCCACCGGCCGCGTGCTCACGTAGCCCTTGTCCACATACGGCTGCACGCTCCAGCTCGGCAGCACCGCAATGCCGCGGCGGCTTGCGACGAGTTGCAGGATGGCGACCGTGAGCTCCGAGGTGCGCCGCTGCGGGTTCACGCCCGCCGGCGCAAGCACCCGCATGATGTCGAGCAGCGCGTCGGGCACGGGGTAGTGAATCAGCGTCTCGTCGGCAAAGTCGCGCGGCGTGAGGTGCGTGCGCGCCGTGAGCCGGTGCTCGTTGGCCATCACGGCCACCATCGGGTACTGGAACAGCGGCGTGAACTCCACGCCCGCGCTGTCGTCCACCTCGGAGGTGATGGCGAGCTCCGCGCGGTCACTCACCACCAGGCCCACCGGGTCGGCGTGAAAGCCCGAGACGATGTCGAGTTCCACCTCGGGCCACTGCGGGCGAAACGCGTCCATCGCCGGCATCAGCCAATCGAAGCAGGTGTGGCACTCCACCGCAATGCGCAACGGGCCTGCGCTGCCACCGGCCATGTTGGCGAGGTCACGCTCGGCGGCCTGCACGGCGGCGTTCACCTGCTCACCGAGCTGGGCCAGTCGCAAGCCCGCGGGCGTGAGCCGCACGGGCTGGGTGCGGCGCTCCAGTAGCTCCAGCTCGTAAATGCCTTCGAGCAACTTGAGCTGGTGTGAGAGCGCCGATTGTGTGAGGTGCAGCCGCTCGGCGGCGGCGCTCAACGAGGGCGCTTCCATCAGCACGGCCAGGGTGCGCAGGTGGCGCAGTTCAAGGGCAGATGTCATGGGTACAAGCGCATAGGTACAAGCGCATGGGTATGAATGAGATTCATCGTTTCAGTGAAATACTTTCGCTTGAATCATAGAGCGGGCCTGCCTAGCATGCGTCGACTTACTACAACGAGATCGATGATGAAGACGCACACCCTGGGATTCCCGCGCATTGGCGCACACCGCGAGTTGAAATTTGCCCTCGAGCGCCACTGGCGCGGTGAGTCGCAGGCCGAGGTGCTGCCGCAGGTGGCGCAAGACCTGCGCGCACGCCATTGGCTGGCGCAGCGCCATGCCGGGCTCGACTTCGCAACGGCCGGTGACTTCTCGCTTTATGACGTGATGCTTGACCACACCGTCATGTTTGGTGCGGTGCCGGCGCGCTTTGGGTTTGCACAGGGCGCACTGAGCCTGCCGCAGTACTTCGAGCTGGCGCGCGGCAACACCGCTCAAGGCGCGATGGAGATGACCAAGTGGTTCGACACCAATTACCACTACCTCGTGCCCGAGCTCACCGTCGACCAAACCTTCAGCCTGCATGCCCAGCCGCTGCTCGACGCGGTGCGCGAAGTAGAGCACCGCAGCTTCACGCCCAAGCCGGTGATCATTGGCCCGCTCACGTTTCTGTGGCTCTCCAAGATCCGCGATTTGCCTGCTGGCGCTGATGAGGCCGAAGCCAAGCTGGCGCTGCTGCCGCGCTTGTTGCCGGTGTATGCGGGGCTGCTGAAGGCGCTCGAAGCGCGCGCGGTGAGCTGGGTGCAGATTGACGAGCCGGTGCTGGCGCTCGACCTGCCTGCCACCTGGCTGCAAGCGCTGAAGGGCGCTTACGACGCCATTGCGCAGCCACATCTGCAGGTGCTGTTGGCCACCTACTTCGAATCGGTGGAGCGCCACCTGCCGCTGCTGGCCGCGCTGCCGGTGCACGGCCTGCACATCGACCTGGTGCGCGCACCGCAGCAGGCGGCTGCCGCGCTGAAGGCGTGGCCGCGCAACAAGGTGCTGTCGGCGGGTGTGATCGATGGCCGCAACATTTGGCGGGCCAACTTGCGCGCCGTGCTGGCGCAGCTCAAGCCGATGCAGGCGCATTGGGGCCACCGCTTGTGGCTTGCACCCAGCTGCTCGCTACTGCATTGCCCGGTCGATGCGTCGGTGGAGTTGCGGCTTGATGCCAAGGTGCGCAGCTGGCTGGCGTTCGCGGTGCAAAAACTCGCTGAGCTGGGCACGCTCAAGCGCGCGCTGCTAGATGGTGACGCTGCCGAAGCCGAGGCGCTCGATGCGAGCGATGCGGCACAACGCTCGCGCCGCGAGAGCCCGCTGGTGCATCAGCCGGCCGTGCGTGAGCGCGTTGCAGCGCTGAGCAAGGCCGATGCCCAGCGCTGCAGCGCCTATGCCGAGCGCAGCATGCAGCAGCGCAGGCGTCTGGCCTTGCCACCGTTTCCCACCACCACCATCGGTTCCTTTCCGCAGACCAACGAGATCCGCGTGGCGCGTGCACGCTTCAAGCGCGGTGAGCTGCGCGAGCCGCTCTACCGCGAGCAGATGCAGCAGGCCATTACGGAAGCCGTGCGCGAGCAGGAAGCGCTGGGGCTCGATGTGCTGGTACACGGCGAAGCCGAGCGCAACGACATGGTCGAGTACTTCGGCGAGCAGTTGAGCGGCTACGCCTTCACCGACAACGGCTGGGTGCAAAGTTATGGTTCGCGCTGCGTCAAGCCGCCCATCATCTACGGCGACGTGGCACGCCCTGCCGCGATGACGGTGGAATGGACGCGCTACGCACAAAGCCTCACGCCGCGTTGGATGAAGGGCATGCTGACCGGCCCGGTGACCATGCTGCAGTGGTCTTTTGTGCGCGACGACCTGCCGCGCGAGCAGGTGGCTCTGCAGCTGGCGCTCGCGCTGCGTGATGAGGTGGTTGATCTCGAAGCAGCGGGCATCGCCGTGATCCAGATCGACGAGCCGGCCTTTCGCGAAGGTCTGCCGCTGCGCCGCGCCGATTGGGCCGCGTACCTTGAGTGGGCGGCGCGCGCCTTCCGTGTCAGCGCGAGCGGCGTGCGCGACGAGACCCAGATCCACACCCACATGTGCTACTCGGAGTTCAACGACATCCTGCCCTCGATCGCGGCGATGGATGCCGACGTGATCACCATCGAAACTTCGCGCTCGCAGATGGAGCTGCTGCGCGGTTTTGGCGAGTTTGCCTACCCCAACGAGATCGGGCCCGGGGTGTACGACATCCATTCGCCGCGTGTCCCCGGCATGCAGGAGATGCTGGCCCTGCTGCGCAAGGCACGCGAGGTGATCCCCGACGATCGACTGTGGGTCAACCCCGACTGCGGGCTGAAGACGCGCGGGTGGGAAGAAACACGCAGGGCGCTGCGGCACATGGTCGAAGCCGCGCGGGAGTTGAGGGCGGAGATGAGGTGATGGTGGATACCGGCGTGCGCCGGTATGACGAGCTTGTCACCCCGGCGTACGCCGGGGTCCACTGCTACGCGCTACCCAGAATGTCGCCGTAGAGATCGCGCCACATCGGATTGGTCTGCTCGATCAATTCCACCTTCCACGCCCGCTTCCACTCCTTGAGTTGCCGTTCGCGTGTGACCATGGCCGAAGCGCTTTCATGCTGTTCGAACCACACGAGCAGTTGGACACCATGCTTCTTGGTGAAGCCGTCTGCGGCCCCGGTCTTGTGCTGATGGACACGCTGAACGAGATCGCTGGTGGCGCCGATGTAGAGCGTGCCATTGCGGGCGCTGGCGAGCAGGTAGACGCAATACGCTTTGGACATGCCTCAGCAGTGGCCGCTACTTGGCCTTGTTCTCGCCCGCCGGTTCGGTGACGAAACCGATGCGGCTCAGCCCCGCCCTTTGCACCATGCCGATCAACTCGGCCACGCGGCCATAAGGCACGCTCTTGTCGGCACGCAGCTGAACTTCAGTCTGCGGGTTTTTCTTGGCGGCTTCGGCCATGCGCTCGGCGAATGCAGCAGGATCCAGGGGCCGCTCGTCCAGGTAGAGCTGGCCCTTCGGATCAATGGCCACGGCGATGAAATCGGGCACGTCACTCGCAGTGGCGCCTTCGGTCTTGGGCAGGTCGAGCTTGAGGCTGGCGCTCATCAGGGGCGCGGTGATCATGAAGATGATCAAGAGCACCAGCATCACGTCGATCAGCGGCGTCATGTTGATGTCGCTCATCGGCGGTGGGGCAGAGCTGCGCTCCAGGCGACCGAAGGCCATGTCTCAGGCAGGGCTGGTGGCGCTGGGCGAGGGTGCAGCCTCGGTCAGCATCTCGCGCAGGTCGTGTGCAAAGCCTTCGAGTTCGGCTTCGCAGGCGGCCACACGTTTGTTGAAAACGTTGTACGCCAGCACCGCGGGAATGGCCACGGCCAGGCCAGCAGCCGTCATCACGAGCGCTTCACCCACCGGGCCTGATACGCGGTCGATGGTGATGGTGCCCGCCGCCGAGATGCTCAAGAGCGCGTGGTAGATGCCCCAGACGGTGCCGAAGAGGCCGATGAAGGGGGCCGTGCTGCCAATCGAAGCGAGCACCACCTGGCCGAACTGCAGCTGCGTGAGCACGCGGTGCAGCGCGTC
>JACMKW010000005.1 GCA_014379885.1 Rhizobacter sp. | reverse complement strand
GTGGTGTTGGGGCTGGCGGCGTAGGAGCAGGCGGTGTGGGGGCCGGTGGCGTTGGCGCGGGCGGGGTGGGCGAAGGTGTTGCCGGTGTGGGTGCAGGCACCGGGGCGGAAGGGCTGTCACCCCCGCCACTGCCGCCACAACCGGCGAGCACGGCACCGAACAAGGTGGCCACCGCGGCCGACTGCCAGCGCCGTTTCAGCAATCGAGCGTGCTCGGGGGAGGGGCTGGCAACCGGCATGGGGGGTGTCCTGTTCGCGTGCAAGAGTGGCAGTTCGTGTCGTTCCGCCGCGGGCGAGGTGACGGGTTTCGTCAACGCGCAGGCTATCGACACGGCAAGTGCGATGGCAGCAGGAACGGTGCCCGCCCTGTTACGGGATGTCAGTGTGATCAAGCGTGTGGTGAAGCGGCAGACGAAGGGGGGCAGGCCGCATGCACCACAGCACATGCGCCGCCATGCCGGCGGCACTTGTCCGCTCAGGAACGACGGGTGCAGCACCACCGTGCTGGCGATCGACAGGCACAGACCGAACACCTCGCCAATGTCCGCACGCACTGTCAGGCCAAGGCCAGACGACTCCTACATGCAGAGGCGTTCACCGCTGATCGCGCTGGCTCGCCAGCGGGGGTTCAATGGGTTTCACGACGGTCACTTGACGACCCGCCTCTTATGGACTCAACCGAAAGGCACACCATGAGCCAACCCCAAGACACCTCATCGCGCGAACTTCTGTGGGATTTGATCAAGGACATCAAGTTCGCGATGTTCACCACCCGTCACGACAACGGCCACCTGCATTCGCGGCCGATGACCACGCAGAACAAGCAGGTCGACGAAGACAGCAGCCTGTGGTTCTTCATGTCGCGCTCAGGCGACCCGGTGGCCGACCTGGCATCCGAACCCAACGTGAACGTGGTCTATGCCGACGCTGGCGCCGACAGCTACGTGTCGGTATCGGGCACCGCACGCGTGGTCGATAACCTAGCCAAAAAAGAGCAGCTGTGGACCAAGCTCAACGAAGCCTGGTTTCCTGCGGGTGTGACCGACCCGGACTTGGCGTTGGTGCAGGTGCAGATCACCCACGCCAACTACTGGGATGTGAAGTCGAGCAAGCTGGTGCAGCTGTTTGTAATGGCCAAGGCCGCCATCACCGGCCGACCGCCCAAGGACATGGTCGAGCACGGCGAAGTTCGCATGCGCTGATACCAACCCCATGCACACGCTCAAGACCTACCTCGTCGAAGACAGCGCGATCATCCGCGAGAGCTTGATTGCGCTGCTGGAAGAGTCGGCGCCAATTGAGGTGGTGGGTACGGCGGAAGATGAGCTGACGGCCCTGAAGTGGATCGACAAACCCGACCGCGACTGCGACCTGGTCATCGTTGACATCTACCTCAAGGGCGGTTCTGGCCTCGGCATTCTGAAAGCCGGCGCCGGCATCTACAAACCAGCCAAGTGGGTGGTGCTCAGCAACCACGCCACCCCTGAAATGCGCACCCGGTGCATGGAGCTGGGCGCCGACTGCGTGTTCGACAAATCGCACGAAATTGACGAACTGCTCGTGTATTGCAACAAGCTCGCGCAGTCAGACGAGACGGTGAACTGACAAAAAAAGAGGCTGGCAAATCGCGGGCCTCTTTGCTGGGTAGCAAACGCGTTTCAGGAAGCTCGCTTGGCCGTGACGATCACGATCGGCAACTCAACCGTCGGCACCGAGGCGACCTGGTTGGCGGGCTGGGCAGCCGGCGTGGCGAACATGGCCATCGCGATGGCCATGTGGCCTGCGATCAGCACCGAGAAGGTCAGGGCGGGGACGAAAAAGCGTTCGATCATGATGGGCTCCAGCGGGGTGTTTGGTTGCGTTGGAGTGGACTTTAGGCAGGGGCTTGGGGCTGAGCCATCTGATTGCGATGGGCTGTGCGAAGGGCGGGATGGAATGCGGCTGTGGGCGATCGTCGGGGCCGGGTGACGCTGATTTTTGTCAGTGGGGCGGAATGTGCCGACTCGCCTTACGGCGATTCGTCATCCTCCGGGCTCTGCCCTGCGGACCGCGCCGTTGGCGCGTCCAAGCCAGTCCACTGGACTGGCTTGACCGAACCACAACGGTGGTTCTCATCCACCCCAGGCCTCCAAATGCAAACGGCCCCCTGAAAGGGAGCCGTTTTCTATTTGGTGGCCTGGGGCGGAATCGAACCACCGACACGCGGATTTTCAATCCGCTGCTCTACCAACTGAGCTACCAGGCCTGTGTCACGTGCTGGGTGCCAGACGTGAGCCGGTGATTATAGCGGGCAACACCGCGGATCAGTTGCCGCCTGCACCACGCTTGTTACGGCTCAGATCCACACCCAGCTGTTTGAGCTTGCGGTACAGGTGGGTGCGCTCCAGGCCGGTCTTTTCGGCCACGCGGGTCATGCTGCCGTTTTCCTTGGCGAGGTGAAACTCGAAATAGCTCTTCTCGAAGGCGTCGCGTGCCTCGCGCAGTGGGCGGTCAAGCTCGAACAACTGCTCGGGCTGTGGCCCCAGCACCAGCGGGGCCACCGGCATCAGCGTGCCGCCGGTCATCACAGCCTCCACCGTCAGGCTCGACTCGATGCGCATCGGCGAGGCCGCTGGCGTTGCATTGCGTGAGGCCGGTTTGGCCAGCGCCTGTTCCACGGCGCGCAGCAGTTTTTGCAGCGTGATCGGCTTTTCAAGAAAGGCGATCGCGCCAACCTTGGTGGCCTCGACCGCAGTGTCGATGGTGCCGTGGCCCGACATCATGATCACCGGCATGTTGAGCAGCGCAGCCGCACCCCATTCCTTGAGCAGCGTGATGCCGTCGACATCAGGCATCCAGATGTCGAGCAGCACGAGGTCGGGGCGCACGCGCTCGCGAGCTGCACGTGCCTGGGCCGCGTTTTCGGCCAGCTCGACGCTGTGGCCTTCATCGGTCAGAATTTCTGACAGCAGGGCGCGAATACCCAGTTCGTCGTCGACAACAAGAATGGTGGCCATGAATCCTCAGTGCGCCCGTGCTTCGGCGTTTGCCATGACAGCGGGGGTGCTGTCTGCCGGCGCGAATTTTGAAAATGATAGC
>JACMKW010000283.1 GCA_014379885.1 Rhizobacter sp. | reverse complement strand
GCACCGCCGGTGCAGGTGCTGGCACGCGCTACGGTGCCGACCCTGCCCGCGGCACCGTCTACCACCATCCAAGCGCAGTGCGAGCCGCACTCCGCGGGCGGTGAAGAGGCCAAAGAGGCCACCAGCCCCTCACCCGACAACCGGGCTGCGGCGCTGAGTGCTTTACTGGAGACACTCGCCCGCACCCGCGACCCGCAACACAAGAGCGAGCTGATCCGCGAGATCACCGCGCAAAAGGCGCAAGACGACCTGGGTGGTGCGTGGACCTGGCTGACGCAGCATCACGCCGACCCCGGTTACGCCGAGAACGCACGCAACCTGCTCTTCCAGTGGTCGTATGCCAAGCCCGAGCACGTGGCCGCGCTGCTGCCCCAAGTGCAAAGCGGTGAAGCGCAGGCCGCAGCCGCGCAGCAACTGGCCCAGCTCTGGAACAAGAAAGACCCCAACGCTTATCACGCGTGGGTTGTGTCGCTGCCGGAGGGCGCGCTGAAGGCTGCGGCCGCTTCCCCGTACTGATTTCAAACACAAGCCCGGACCTAAACAGTCCAGTGGGCGGTTCGTGCCAGATCAACATCTGATCCTCTGGCCGAGCGTGGCCTGCAAGGCGGCAGCCAAGCGACTGGAAGGCGAACTCAGTGCGCTCCGCCTGCGTCGGGCCCAGCTGCGTTCATTTGGGGCTTGGTCAACCACACCATGCCAATCAACAACACGAAGGCGACGGATGAGAGCCAGAAGATGTCGGTCGCGGCCATGGTGAAGGCTTGCTGGTTGATCAGCCGGTCGATGGTGGCAAGCGACTGCTCATTGCTGTAGCCGGCAGCACCCAGCTGGCTCAGGGTCAGCATGGCGGTGTCATTGCCGCGGTTGATGCTTTCGGCCAAGTGCGCGTGGTACATCACGGCGCGGCTCTCCCATACGGTGGTGAAGAGAGAGGTGCCCACTGCACCCGCGGTGATGCGCACAAAGTTGCTCAGGCCCGCAGCGGCCGGCATGCGCTCGGGCGTGAGGCCCGAGAACACGATGGCCTGCAGCGGAATGAAGAAGAACGCCATCGCCGCACCCTGCAACACCGTCGGGATCAGGATGGTCATGAAATCGGCCTGGGTGTTGAAGTGCGAGCGCATCCACAGCACCCCCGCAAAGCCGAGGAACGCAACCGTCGCGAGCTTGCGCGGGTCAATGCGCCGCACGTTCTTGCCCACCCAGGGCGAGAGCACGATGGCCAGCAGCCCCACTGGTGCCAGCGCAAAGCCGGCCCAGGTGGCGGTGTAGCCCATGTACTGCTGCAGCCACAGCGGCATCAACACCACGTTGCCGAAGAAGAGGCCGTAGGCGATGGCCAGCGAGGTCGAGCCCAGCCAGAAGTTACGCTGGGCGAACAGACGCAGGTCGACGATCGGGTGCTTCTCGGTCAGCTCCCAGGCCAGGAAGAACAGAAAGCTCACCACCGACACGATGGCCAGCGTGACGATCTGCGCCGACGAGAACCAGTCGAGCTCCTTGCCCTTGTCGATCATCACCTGCATGCAGCCGATGAACAGCACCAGCAAGATCAGGCCCACATAGTCGAGCGGCACCTTGCGCGGGCCGGGGTCGCGTGTGCGGTAGATCGACCAGGTGGCCGCAGCCGCGACCAGGCCCACGGGAATGTTGATGTAGAAGATCCACGGCCACGAGATCACGTCGGTGATCCAGCCCCCGAGCAGCGGGCCGACCACCGGTGCGACCAGCACCGTCATCGCCCACATCGCCATCGCGATGCCGGCCTTGGCGGGCGGGTAGCTTGCCAGCAGCAGCGTTTGCGAAAGGGGAATCATCGGCCCGGCCACCAGGCCTTGCAGCACGCGAAAGGCGATCAACGATTCGATGTTGGGTGCCAAGCCGCACAGCCATGAGGCCAGCACAAACAGCAAGATGCTGGCGGTGAACAAGCGCACCTGCCCGAAGCGCTGCGTGAGCCAGCCGGTGAGCGGCACCGAGATCGCGTTGGCCACACCGAACGAGGTGATGACCCAGGTGCCTTGCGCCGGGCTCACGCCCATGTCGCCGGCAATGGCGGGGATGGACACGTTCGCGATGGAACTGTCGAGCACGTTCATGAAGGTGGCCAGCGACAGCGCCACCGTGCCCAGCACCAGTTGGCTGCCGGTGAGCGGCGCGAAATTGACCGTGGCCCGCGCAGGAGCCGCCGGCGGTGAAGAAGGGGCCGGGAGATCGGCCGTGGTGGAAGACATGCTCAGCCTCTTTGAGTTCGGAGTTCAGCCACATCACAAATCACTCCGTTCGGGCTGAGCCTGTCGAAGCCAGCGCGCACCGCGGTGCAGGCACTTCGACAGGCTCAGTGCGAACGGAGCCTGATCACTTGCCCGCAACGATGGCGGTAGACGACGAAGCCAAGATGGCCTTCGGCGCTTCCGCCCGTGCAGAGGCCGGCGCTGCTGCACGGCTGGCTTGTGCCGGCGCGGGCTTGATCGCGCGGCCCAGGTTGGCAGCAATGATCTTGCGAACCTCAGCATCGGCATCGGCGTGGCCGGCATCCGCCGCGCTGCCTTGTGCCATCGCGTTGGTGCGTGGTGCACCGGCCAGCATCTTCCCGCTGGTGTCGCTCACGTCCACGCGCGCTTCCATCGACAAGCCCACACGCAGCGGATGCTCGGCCACTTGCCTTGCGTCGAGCGTCACCCGCACCGGCAATCGCTGCACCACCTTGATCCAGTTGCCGGTGGCGTTTTGTGCCGGCAGCAGCGCAAAGGCCGCGCCCGTCCCAGCGCCCAGACCATCGATCTTGCCGTTGTACTCAACCTTGTTGCCATACATGTCGGCGGTGAGCGTGACGGGCTGGCCGATGCGCAGGTTCTTCAGCTGGCTTTCCTTGAAGTTGGCATCGACCCACACCTGGTTGAGCGCGATCACCGACATCAGCGGCGCACCGGCTTGCACACGCTGGCCGAGCTGCACGCTGCGCTTGGCGATGTAGCCATCGACCGGCGCAGCCAGGTCGGCGCGCTTGACGGCCAAGTAGGCCTCGCGCACACGCGCCGAGGCACGCTGCACATTGGGGTGCTGCTCCACCGACGTGTTGTCGGTGAGCGCCTGATTGGAGATGAGTTGCTCACGCGCCGCCACCGTGGCCGACTGCGCCGCTGCAACCGCGCTCTTGGCCGTAGCCAGTTGCGAGCTCGCATGGTTGAACTCTTCCTTGCCGACGGCGCCCGTGGCCAGCAGCGGGGCGCGGCGCGTCACGTCGTCTTGCGCGCGGAGCACATCGCCTTGCGCGCGGCCGAGGTCAGCTTCGCGCAGCGCGATTTGTGCCTTCAACGTGGCGTTGTTGGCAAACAAGGTGCGCACTTCGCGCACGGTTTGCGCGAGCTGGGCTTCGGCCTGGTCGAGCGCCACTTGCGCGTCGGCCGGGTCGAGTTTCACGATCACCTGGCCGGCCTTCACGAAATCGGTGTCGTCGGCGTTGATGGCGAGCACCGTGCCGCTGACCTGCGGCGTGAGCTGCACCACGTTGCCTTGCACATAGGCGTTGTCGGTGTGCTCGTAGTGGTTGAGCACGAGCGCGTAGTAGGCGCCGTAGGCCACGCCGGCCACCGCAACAGCAGCAGCCACAGCGGTGAGGGCCTTCTTGCGGGTCGGGTTGCCGGCTGCGGTAGTGCCCACAGCGGCTTGAGCTTGGGGAGCGTTCATGGGTTGTTCTCCGGAATGCGGTTGTCTGGTGGGTTCAGCGCGCAGCGGCGGTGCGCGTGGTTTCAGCGGCATACCCACCGCCGAGCGATCGGATCAAGGCGACTTGTGTGTCGAGCGCGCGGGCTTTCAGTTCGGTGGCGGCGCGGCGCTGGTTCAGCACATTGGCTTCGGCGTTGAGCACCACCAGGTAGGTGCCCAGGCCAGCCTTGTAGCGCTGCACCGACACGTCGTAGGCTGACTCGGCCGATTCTTGGGCGCGGCCCTGCTCGGTCTGCTGGCGTGCGATGGATTGCAGCGAGCTGATCTGGTCGGCCACGTCGCGCACCGCGTCGATCAAGGTGGCGTTGTAGCTTTCCACCGCCACGTCGAGATCGGCCGATTTGCCACGCAGGTTGGCGCGCAGGCGGCCCGAGTCGAAGATGGGCAGGCGGATGGCCGGGCCGGCGCCGTACTGCTCACTGCCGCTCTTGAACAAACGGTCAAAGCCGATGCTGGAGAGCCCGACAAAGGCGGTGAGGTTGATGTTGGGATAGAACTGCGCGCGCGCCGAGGCCACATCGCCGGTGGCGGCTTCGACGCGCCAGCGTGCGGCGCTGATGTCGGCCCGGCGGCCGATCAGATCGGCCGGCACGTTGGCGGGCAGCGGCACAGCTTGCACCAGCTTCAGCT
>JACMKW010000282.1 GCA_014379885.1 Rhizobacter sp. | reverse complement strand
CTGCCCGGGCGTGTGAGGCACACTCTGCCCGGCGCCGCGTCGCTGCTGACGTGGGCGCAGGGGCTGCTGGTGGGTGACACGTTGCAGGGTTTTGCCGGCCACAGCCTGTGGTGGCCCGACCATGCTGCGTCGCCCGACAACAGCTTGAGCGTGGCGCCAGGTTTGCCGCCCGCACAACAATTTGCAGAGCTGCTGGAGGGTCGTTGGTGAGTTCATCTCCTGTTCCACCCTTGGATGACAAAAGGGCTACAGAAACACTCGACATGGGCACTCGCACCGCGGTGGGCGGTGGCATCGAGATCGATGGCAGCGGCAACACGCTGCCGCTGGGCCACCGCCTTCAGGAATACGTGATCGAAGGGCTGATCGGCGAAGGCGGCTTCGGCATCGTCTACCTGGCGCGCGACACCCAGCTCGGCCGGGTGGTGGCGTTGAAGGAGTACATGCCGGCATCGCTCGCCACACGTGCCGCCGACAACCAGGTGTCGGTGCGCTCGGCACGCCACCGCGAGACGTTTGAGCTGGGCCTGCGCAGTTTCGTGAACGAAGCGCAGCTGCTCGCCGCTTTCGACCACCCGTCGCTGGTGAAGGTATACCGCTTCTGGGAAGAGCACGGCACCGCCTACATGGTGATGCCCTACTACCAGGGCCCCACGCTCAAGCAATGGTTGCAAGAGCACGGCGCGCGGCCCGATGAAGCCTGGCTGCTCTCGTTGCTGCACCCGGTGATCGACTCGCTGGAGCTGATGCATCACGAGCGCTGCTACCACCGCGACATCGCACCCGACAACATCTTGCTGCTCAACCAGCAAGCCACCCAGCTCGGCCGCCCGCAGGTGATGCGCCCGGTGCTGCTCGACTTCGGCGCCGCACGGCGTGTGATCAGCGACGCCACGCAGGCGCTCACCGTGATTCTGAAATCGGGCTACGCGCCGATCGAGCAATACGCTGAATCCACCTCGATGAAGCAGGGCGCCTGGACTGATGTGTATGCCTTGTCGGCCGTGGTCTATGCCGCGATCACCGGCCGTGCGCCGATGGCATCGGTGAGCCGCATGGTGAGTGACGACCTGGTGCCGGCTTCGCAGGTGGGAGCAGGGCACTACACCGCCGAGTTCCTGGCAGCGGTCGACAAAGGTTTGTCGGTGCGGCCTGAGAACCGCCCGCAAGACATGGCGGCTTTGCGCGCCTTGTTCAGCTTTGGCGTGGGCACGCCGACTGTCGCGCGCCCGAAAGACGGTGAAGTGCCGCTGCCCACGAACGACGACGCCGATGCGGCCACGGTGTTGATGGCGCCTTCGCCGCCACCACCTAAGCCGCCCGTAGCAGCGCCGCGGCCTGCGCCTGCGCCTGCACCCGTCCCGTCGATCAAGCTGCTCAACCCTGACCCTCCTGCGCCGTCGCGCACCGGTGTGTGGATTGGCGTCGGCCTGGCCGTTGTGGCCCTCGGTGGCGCGGGCTGGTGGTTTGGCATGCGCCAACCGGCGACAAGCACGCCAGAGCAACCCGGGGTGGCGACCACATTGCCCGCCACTCAGACCGAACCGTCCCAACCCGCGGCCTCGGCAGCGGTGAGGTCTCCACCCGTGGCGCCGCCTGTCCCGCCATTCGGCATCGTCACCGCGCTGCAAGACATCGTGCGCCACGCAGACCCACTGCTGGGTGTGAACGCACTGGCCGACAAATCGGCGTTGACCATCGGGGCAGACAGGCTGCAGTTCCGTGTCAAGTCATCCGAAGCGGGCTACGTGTATGTATTCCTGGCCGGCACCGACAAGTCGCACATGTACCTGCTGTTCCCCAACGAGATCGACAAGAACAACCGCATCGAGGCCAACAAGGAGATGCAGTTGCCGCGCAAGGGCTGGCAGATCACGGCAGGAGGCCCGGCGGGCACCAACCACATCGTGACCATGGTGTCGCGCCAGCAGCGCGATCTTTCGCTGGCTGGCTTGAAGCAAGCCAAGGAAGAGATCCCCGAGTTCGACCTGGTGCAGGCCGAGAAGCTGTGGGCATCACGCGCCGGCAGCGAGAACCCGTTCGTGGGCAAGGCGGCATGTGCGGCTGGGGCCACCTGCGACTCCTCGTACGGGGCAACCTTGCTGACCATTGACGAGGTGGCCAAGCGCTGAGGGCATGGCACTGACGGCAAAGACGCTGAGGGCTGACCCTAGCTGACGCACGCCCCAGGCAGACGCAAGGTTGGTGCTTTCTTATCCTCGCGCGGGTGTGAACCTTCTTTGTCGCCGTGTGCGCGGCAGGGGTTCGTCGATCACCACCTGCCTTCATGCCCGACTACATCGCGTTCAACAGCGGCTGCCAGCCGCTCCTCAGCGCTGGCAACTGCGCTGACATCACCGATGCCGACCTCAGCGGGCTATCGGACGGCGCCGTGTTGCGCTTCACCCAAGGTGACCGTACCTACCTCGTAGTGGCCGAGAACAACCCGTGGCAAGGCGCTTGGGGTGCGGGCAGCAAGCTGTCGTTCATGGATGACACCTATGGCCAGCGGCAACTGCTTGGCCGCTACGAATTGGACGGGCAGCTCGTGCCCGTGCCCTTGGGCCGCGACGATGGTGGCCTTTGCCTGCCGTCCCCTGAACTGCGTGCGGGCCAGGTTGGCGGGCCCCAGGGCAGCTTTGTGTGGCCCGATGGCACCACGGCCGAGATATGGGCCGGTGACGATGCGCCCGTCGAGCAACGCATGCTGTCGTGGTTGCAGGTGCTGATTCGGTCGCGCGATGGCGACCCCCGGTTCGAGCTCGCCACCGAAGGTGTGCATGCGCCGGGCTACGACGCAGCCGCCCTGGCCACCGAACTGAGCAGCGGGCCGGCACGTCGTGAGCTGGCTTTTGTGCCGCTTGATCAGGTTCCCGCCCCCTTCACACCCCAAGCACCCTCACCGAGTTCGGCCGAACAACTGGTCGAGTGGGTGAAGGCTAAGTTCTGAGACGCCCGCGTTCGGCACGCTGGCCAGTTGCGCGGCTTGCGCTCAGTTCTTGGGAGGCGGCGTGGGCAGCGGCGGCGGGGAAGGAGGGCCGAAGATGTTGCGAAGCAACTCACTGGCCTTGCGCTCGATGTAGTCGAAGCTGCTCTCAGCCGGTTTCGGGCTTGCTGCTCCGGTGAGCGCGATCGGCCTGGGGAGGGCAGCCACGGGCAGAGGCACGTCAACCCCACCGCCGACCTGGCTCGCGCGCGGCCCGAGGATGATGGAGTTCTGGCCGGTTGCATACAGCTGGCTCAGCGGTACGGTGATCATGTTGTCTTCCGACGGCTCAGCCTCGATGCCATTGCCACGGTTGTGTCCCAAGGGGTTGATCAGATCGACCATCGCGACCCCGTTTTCGCGGAAGACGCTGGCCACGCCGTAGGTGTGGCGGTCCATCAGGCCGTCGTGCGGCAGTTCCAAGGTGACGCCGTCTGGCCCTGCCGGAAAGGTTTCGGTGGCCGTGGAGAGAACGACCGGCCTCTTGTCGCGCAGTGCTCCGGTGAGGGCGCTGAAGGCAAGGTCCTCGGGCGACAACCCGTTCACCGGGGCACCGTTCGTCAGCAGGAACTCCTTGCCTTCCACACCGGTGAGCGTGAACATGGCATCGCGTGCCGAGCCGCCGTTGCCGGAGATGCGTTGGTAGCCCTCTTCCAGACCGTTGGATGGGTTGGAATCGTTGGATACGGCGAAAGCCGTTTCCAGCACGGCGGGCCACATGCCGGGCTCGTGGCCCGGGTCTGCGTTGTCGAGCGAGCTGCCGCCTCCGCGCTTGATGTTGTCGTTGATTTGTTCCTGGGTGACATGAACGATGCGCGCCACGGCCGCAAAGCCCCGGCCACCTGCCGTGTTGCGTTCGTACAGCCTCACGTCGAACGAGCCGTCTTCCGCGTTGAAACGGATCGCGCTTTTCAGCGTGTCGGGTTGTTGGTCGGCGAGTGAGATCGCGTCACCCATGAAGTAGCAGTTGGACAGTTTGTCCTGGTTCACGTCGATCGAGCTCGGCTGGTCATTCGAGCCGTAGAGTGACGCCCCGTAATAGTCTTCTACCGTGGGCACGAGGGGCGGCGTACCGGCATCCGGCAAGGGCGGAAGTGGAGGCGGCAGAGGGGGCAGCGAAAAATCTGAACCAGGCATGGCGATGCTTCCGGTATGTACAACGGTTCTGCGCAAGGGTGCGCGTGTGCCACAGTGTGCAGACCGATGCATGCCGCCACAAGCTGTCGCCCACCCGAGCTGGGGTGGACCACAGTGTGTGGCAGCGCCGCACTGGTGCTACTTGACCAGCATCACCCGCATGCCCAGCGGCTTGCCAGCCACGCGGTCGAGCACCTGCACCGTGGTCTCGCGTGGCTTGAAGCCGTCGGGCAGCGCCTGGCTGCCGCGCACGATTTCGTGGCTGCCCAGAGCCAGCGTGACTGGTTTCAGTGCGATGGCCGTTTCAGGGCCGCGTGCTGACGTTCCGGCCACGGTGAGCTGCAGCACGCCGGCCAAGGGCCTGCTGCCGGCGCGCTCACGTGTGAGCACCACGTCGTAGACCAGCATGCCGCCCTTGGTGGTGAAGCGGCCGGCACGCACCTCGACACCGCCGCCGCGTGGGTCGGGTGGCAATGAAGCCACCACGGCGTTCATGTCGTCGCGCTGGCGTTCGGTGGTGCTGCGGCTGGCGGCCAGGTCGTCAGCCAGGGTTTTCTTGTCGGCCAGTGCGGTGGTGAGCTTCTGGCCGGTCTCACCCAGCGTTTGCTGCAAGCGCAGCCGCTCGGCGTCGGCCGCCTCGAAGGCGGTGCGCAGCTTGGTGGATTCGGCTGGCGACAGGCGCGGCGGCAGGTAGCGTTCTTGCACCACCACCACACCCGTTGCACCAAGAACCACGCCGCTCAACAGCAGCACCAGCCAGCGGGGAGGGCGACCGCGTTTGCGCCGGCTTCCGTAGGGCTGCAAGACGACAGGTTTTGATTGACCGAACATGCGGGGTGTCAGTGCGGTGGCATTGGGGTGTGAAGGGTACAACCAACGAATACACCTCTTGCAACACGATGTGCCAGGCCGGGCTGGTTGGGCTTGCAGTGGCTCGTGTCATTGGCTCGCCGGTCATTCCCGTGAAACGGGAATCCAGATGCAGGCAAGCTCCGGGCGTCGATAGGGGCCGCACGACGCCACCATCCTGGATTCCCGTTTTCGCGGGAATGACGGATCAGCTCTCCAGCAGCCGCAGCTTCACGCTGCGCCCCTTCACCTTGCCCGCCGAGAGTTTGTGCAGCACTTGCTGGGCAATGCCGCTTTCCACCGCCACGTAGGTGGAAAACTCGTTGACGTTGATCTTGCCGATCTGCGCACCCGCAAAGCCCAGGTCTTTGGTGAGCGCGCCCAGCACGTCGCCAGCGCGGATCTTCTCTTTGCGGCCACCCAGAATTTGAATCGTCTGCATGGGCGGCTTCAGTGGTTCGGCGCTGCTGCTCTTGAGTTCGCTCAAGGGCTGCCATTCGCTGGTGAAGTTGCCGGCCTTCTCGATGTTGCCCACGCGGCCCATCTCGTTCATGCTGGCCAGGCTGAAGGCCCAGCCTTCTTCGTCGACACGGCCGGTGCGGCCGATGCGGTGGGTGTGGGTGTCGGGATCGGCGGCGATGTCGACGTTGATCACGGCTTCCAGGCCCGCAATGTCGAGCCCGCGTGCGGCGATGTCGGTTGCCACCAGCACGCTGCAGCTGCGGTTCGCAAAACGCACCATCACCTGGTCACGCTCGCGTTGATCCAGGTCGCCATGCAATTCGAGTGCGGCAAAACCTTGCGCGCGCAGCACCTGCACCAGGTCTCGGCATTGCTGTTTGGTGTTGCAAAACGCGAGTGTGCTCACCGGCCGGTGGTGGTTGAGCAGCAGCGACACGGCATGCAGGCGCTCGTCTTCCTTCAATTCGTAGAAGCGTTGGCGGATCTTGGTGGCCGCATGCTGTTGCATGAGCTTCACCTCCTTGGGCTCGCGCATGAAAGCAGCGCTGAGCTTGTTAATGCCTTCGGGATACGTGGCCGAAAAAAGCAGCGTCTGCCGCTGTTTGGGGCACTCTTTCACCACCGTGGCGATGTCGTCAAAGAAGCCCATGTCGAGCATGCGGTCGGCTTCGTCGAGCACCAGGGTGTTGAGTGCGTCGAGCTTCAAGCTGCCGCGCGCCAGGTGGTCCATGATGCGGCCCGGCGTGCCCACCACGATGTGCGCGCCGTGCTCCAGGCTTGCGAGCTGCGTGCGCATCAGGCTGCCGCCGCACAGCGTGAGCACCTTGATGTGGTCTTCGGCGCGCGCCAGGCGGCGCACTTCGAGCGTGACCTGGTCTGCCAGCTCGCGTGTGGGGCACAGCACCAAGGCTTGGATCGCAAAGCGCCGCACGTTGAGGTTGGCGAGCAGGGCGAGCGAGAAGGCGGCTGTCTTGCCGCTGCCGGTCTTGGCCTGGGCGATCAGGTCGTGCCCGGCCAGGGCGAGGGGCAGGGCGGCGGCCTGGATGGGCGTCATGCCCGTGTAGCCCAATTGTTCGAGGTTCGCCAGCGTGGCCGGGGGCAGGGGAAGGGTGCTGAAGGACGGAGTACTCATGCGTGATTATCGGAGCGGCCGCTGCGGTTAGAGTCCTTCACGCCCAATTGCACCCTGTTCATGCCTACGAATCCGACCAAAAGCCTGCCCGATACCCTGAATTTGCCCAACCCCCGCCACGCCAAGCGTGTGCCGGCCCACATCGACAAAGAGCAGTTCGCGCGCATCCGGCAGGCCGCCTACGTGCTGCCGCAGGTGGTGAAACCGGCCGATTACATCGCCGAGCGCACAACGGGCTTTGAAGAACACCTCGACAAGCTGGGCCTGATCCTCCTGCAAAAAGCCGTGGCCGGCGCCCGCCCCAGCCGCTGGATCACCCCCGAGCTGCTCGACAGCGCACTTGCCCACCTTGACGTCGTGGGCACCGGCCCCACCGTGCGCCCCCTGATGCAAGAGCGCACCGCCGCGCTCGAAGCGCTGGGCGTATCGCGCGATGCCGGGCAATGGACGCGCCTGATCAGCCACGCGCTGCAGCTCACTGAGGCCGGTTGGCGCGTGCCGGTGCTGTTTCGGGTGCCAGTGGATGCCGAGCCAGTGTGGGCGTTCTACCGGACCGGTGACAAGCCCGCGCTGCTCGCCGCACTCGGCCCCGCACCGCAGTACCCGCATGCCGTAGAGTTGCAGGCCCACCTGGACGTGCTGGTCTCGCGCAGCCGCGCGCACAAGCCACGGCACATCGAATCCTTGCTGCCGCGTTTGCAATCCGAATGCGCCACGCCGCAAACCGCCGCTGATTTCAACGAGCTGAAAGCCGCCTGCACCCGCGCGCAAGACCGCTGGGAGCACCGTGTCACCGAGCTGGAAACCTTGGAGGGGTTGAACAGCGAGCTCGCCTTCCAGGGCTACCCCGACACCTTCGAAAAAGCGCGCCGCCTGCAGCGCACCGTGACGCTCTACGTCGGCCCACCCAACAGCGGCAAGACGCATGCAGCTTTTGAGCGACTGGCGCAAGCACACGACGGCGCCTACCTCGCGCCGCTGCGACTGCTCGCCCTCGAAGGGCGTGACCGCCTGGTCGGTCGTGGGGTGGCCTGCTCGCTGCTGACGGGTGAAGAAAACGTGCCGGCCGACAACGCACGGGTGGTGTCGAGCACCATCGAGATGGTCGCCACCAACAAGCCCATCGACGTGGCGGTGATCGACGAAGCGCAAATGATCTTCGACCCCTACCGCGGCTGGGCCTGGACGCAGGCCATCGTGGCCGTACCCGCCAACGAGGTCATCATCATCTGCTCGGCCTACGCCGTGGCCGCCATCGAGAACCTGCTGGGCCTGTGCGGCGAGCGCTGCGAAGTGCGCCACTTCGAACGCAAGCAGCATGTGCAGCTGCTTGCGCACCCGGTGCCCATCAGCGCGCTGAAACTGGGTGATGCGGTGGTGGCCTTCAGCCGCCGCGACGTGCTGATGCTGCGCGACCAGATCGCCGCAAATGGCCACCCCGTCTCGGTGATCTACGGCGCGCTGCCACCCGAAGTGCGCCGCCGCGAGGCCGAGCGTTTTGCCACCGGCGAATCGCACGTGCTGGTGGCCACCGACGCCATCGGCATGGGCCTGAACCTGCCGATCCAGCGTGTGCTCTTCAGCACCATGACCAAGTTCGACGGGCAGGGCGACCGCACGCTGAACGAATCAGAAGTGCACCAGATCGCAGGCCGGGCAGGGCGCTTCGGCATGCACGACGAAGGTTTTGTTGGCGTGCTGAAAGAGGCCGAACCCTCAGCGGGCAAGGTGCTGAAAGAGCTGCTGCCCAAGACGCCGCGTGCCCCACGTGACTTCAAGGCCCCGGTGGCGCCGAACGGCTGGCACGTGGACACCATCTCGTCGCGCCTGCACAAGACCAAGCTGCGCGAAGTGCTGGGCGTGTTCATGGAGCAACTGAAGCTCGACGACGCGCACTTCGCCGTGGCCGAGCTGGAGCAAATGCTGCTGTTGGCAGAGCAGCTCGACAAGAGCGCCGCCAGGCTCACGCTGAAAGAGCGTTTCATCTACGCGCAAGCACCCGTCGACACACGCACCGAATCCCAAGTGCAGGAGTACCTCGACTGGAGCAGCAGCCATTCGCTCACCGGCAAGGCGGGCAAGCCGTGGTTTCTGGATGCGGTAGACAGCCACAGCCGCCTCGACCGCATGGAGCAGGCGCTGCGCTCGTGCACGCTGTGGTTGTGGCTCGACCTGCGCTTCCCAGGTGTCTACGGCCACGTGGAGGAAGTGATCGCGCTGCGCAGCTTGCTCAACGATGGCATTGAGCGCCAGTTGAAGGGCAAGCGCCCGCTGGCGCAGGTGAGAACCGGAATGCGTCGCCGCCACTGAGCCGGCCCCGTCATTCACGGTCGCCTTCGTCTACGTGGAAGCACGCGTAGGGAAATTCCCAGCGAAGGCTGTGCGATATGCAGAACACAATGCGCGGAAACGAAAACAAACGAACTTCGATTTCTTGCGGATTGACGCGTTTTGCGGCGATTGCATTCTTAGACCAAAAAACTGGAGAAGACGATGGGCAGAATTTCTAGGCGCGACGCTGTGGCGGGTGTGATCTTGGCGGGCGTGCTAACCGGGTCGGCACTGGCGGCCGACGTGGAGATCTTGCCCAACGGGCTGATGACGCCCACCAGCAAGGAACAGACAAAACCCAACCAGTTCAAGAAGGCCGGGCCTTGGCGCATCGGCGTGTCGTTCGGTGGCGTGGGCAACACCTGGATCGTGCAGATGATCCAGGAGATGAAGCACGAGGCCTCGTTGCACAAGGAAGTGGGCGAGTTCATCTTCGTCGAGGCCAACTGGCAGGCTGCCAAGCAGGTGGCCGACGTGGAAGACCTGCTGACCAAGAAGGTCGACGCCATCATCATTGGCCCGATCTCGGCCGCCATTGGCGCGCCGCTGTCGGCCAAGGCCGTGCAGCAAGGCCTGCCGGTGGTGGTGTTCGGGGCGTTTGGCAAGGCCATGCAATCGACCGTTGAAATCGGTGCGGGCGGCGAAGTGTTCGGCCGCCAAGGGGGCGAGTTCCTGCGCAAGGAGCTCAACGGCAAGGGCAACGTGTGGGCGTTCCGCGGTGTGGCCGGTGTGGATGAAGAAACGCTGCGCTACGAAGGTTTTCGCAAGTCGCTCGTCGGCTCACAGATCAAGATCACCACCGAGGTGTTCGGCGATTGGGGTTATGCCAAGGGCAAGCAGCTTTGCGAGAACCTGGTTCTGTCGGGCAACCCCGTGGACGGCATCTGGTTCTCCGGCGCCGAGATGACGCGCGCCTGCCTCGACGTGTTCAAGGAAAGCGGCAAGCCGCTGGTGCCGATGACCGGTGAAGGCAACAACGGTTTCCTGCGTGCCTGGAAGTCAACCGGCGTGAAGAGCGTGGCGCCGGTGTTCACGCCGGGCCTCGGTGCGGCGGTGGTGCGCGCCTCGGTGGCGCTGCTGCAAGGCAAGCCGCTCTACAAGTCGTATTTCTCGTCGCCGCCGCCCATCCTGCAGGCTGACCTCGACAAGTTCTATCGCCCCGACCTGAACGACGCCTACTGGTTGCCGTCGACGCTGCCCGAGGCCAAGCTGAAGGAAACCTTCAAACGCTGAAGGCCGACGCGACAGCGACACCCGCCATGTCCACGGGCCCTGTGCCCGCGCACGAGCTCGTTGCCGTGCGCGGCATCTCGAAAGCATTCGGCTCGACCGCCGCACTCAGCAAGGTGAGTGTGGTCGGCCGTGCGGGGTCGATTCACGCCATCACCGGCGAGAACGGTGCGGGCAAGTCAACGCTCATGAAGCTGCTGGCCGGTGTGCACCGGCCCGACGAGGGCGAGCTGCTGGTCAACGGCCAGGTGCTCACGCTGAACAGCCCGTCTGCCGCGCGGCGCGCTGGCATCTCCACGGTGTTCCAGGAATTGACGGTGCTGCCCAACCTCACGGTGGCCGAAAACCTGCTGCTCGGGCGCGAGCCCACGCGCCTGGGCCTGCTCGACCGTGCGGCGATGTTGCGCGAATCGCGCGAGGTGCTGGCGCGCATTGGCATCACGCTCGACCCGGCCCGCAGCTGCGGCAGCCTGACCGTGGGCGAGCAGCAATTGGTGGAAATCGCCAAGGGCGTATCGACTGATGCGACCGTCTTCATCTTCGACGAGCCGACGGCTGCGCTCAATCGCACCGAGGTCGACAAGCTCGAAACCTTGCTGCATGCCTTGAAGGCGCAGGGCAAGCTGGTGTTCTACATCAGCCACCGGCTGGAAGAAATCTTCAGGTTGTGCGACACCGTGACGGTGCTGAAAGACGGCCGGCTCGTGTCGACACAGCCCATCGGCGCCCTCACGCCAGACAGCCTGGTCTCGCTGATGGTGGGTCGGCCGTTGCAGGCGCTGTTTCCACCGCGCGACGGCGCTGCGAATGGAAGCGCCGCGCTCGACGTGCGGTCTCTCACGCCCACGCGTGGCGCGGCGAACGCGCGCTTCACGCTGCGGCACGGTGAGATCGTCGGCATGGGCGGCCTCGAAGGCCAAGGCCAACGCGAGATCGTGCGTGCGCTCGCAGGCGTGCTGGCGCCGTTCGAAAGCGACATCTGGCGCACCGTGGGCGACAGCGCCGCCACACCGTTCGACCCCAGGCAAGGCGTGGTGCGGGTGGTCGAACAGGGCATTGGCCTGATACCCGAAGACCGCAAGCTCGAAGGTTTGTACCTGGAGCTGCCAATCGCCGACAACGTGGGCCTCGGTGCGCTGCGCGGCATGGGCCTCATGCGCCGCGCGCGACGTGACCGCGACGCAGTGGCTCGCATTGCCGAGCGCATGCAACTGCGCGCACGCGATCTGGCGCAGGAAGTGGGTGCGTTGTCGGGCGGCAACCAGCAGAAGGTGATGGTGGGCCGCTGGCTTGCAGCCGGTGTGGACACCCTGCTCGTGGAACAGCCCACGCGCGGTGTGGACGTGGGTGCCAAGGCAGAGATCTATGCGCTGTTGCGCGAGTACGTGAAGCAGGGCGGCGCGGTGCTGGCGGTGTCGAGCGACCTGCTCGAACTCATCGGCCTGTGCGACCGCATTCTCATGGTGCGCGGCGGGCGCATCGTGGGCGACGTTGACGCCGCCTCGGCCACTGAAGAAGGCTTGCTGGCGCTGGCCCTGGCGACAGACGCGCCTGCCGAGGCCCACGACCACCACAGCGAGGCCACCGCGTGAACTGGGCACGCTCGGGCCTGAGCGCCTACACCCTCGGCCTGCCAGTGCTCCTGTTCGCTGTGCTGGCCGTGGCGGTGCCCAATTTCCTGGAGCCGCAGAACCTGGCGAACGTGAGCGCGCAGATCACGGCCTTGCTGATCGTCACGCTGGGCCAATTGCTGGTGGCGCTGATCGCCGGCATCGACCTCTCGGTGGGCTCGGTGATGAGCCTGGCCAGCTGCCTCGTCGCCACACAGCCCGATCCGGTGTGGGGCGTGACGCTCGCACTCGCGCTGGGTTTGGTGGTCGGCCTCGTGAATGGCGCCGGCGTAGCTTTCGCGGGCGTTCACCCACTCATCATGACCTTGAGCACCATGACCTTCCTGCAAGGGCTGGCCTATCTGATCCTGCCGATACCCGGCGGCAAGGTCGCAACAGGCCTGGGCCTGTTGGCCAATGGCAGCCTGTGGGGGGTGCCAAAGCCGCTGCTCTGGTGCGTGTTGCTGGCCGCGCTGGTGGCGCTGCTGCTGCATGGTTCGCGCCTGGGCCTGCACCTCTTCGCGGTGGGCGCGAATGCACGCAGCGCCCACTTGAATGGCGTTCGCGCCCCCTGGGTCGTCGTGGTGGCTTATGTGAGCTGCAGCCTGCTTGCCGTGGTGGCCGGCATCTACCTCGCCGCACGCGTGGCCTCGGGCGACCCGACCATGGGCGCGTCGTTCGGGCTCGAATCGGTGACGGCGATTGCGCTCGGCGGTGTGCAGCTCACCGGCGGCGTGGGTAGCATCATCGGTGTGGCCACAGGTGCGTTGAGCTTGGGGCTGATCACCAACGGCATCAACCTCTTCGGCATTTCACCATTCCTGCGCGGTGCCATCACCGGTGCGCTGCTGTTGGCGGCGGTGTGCTCGCAACGCCGCACGGCGGTGGGCCTGTGAGCGCGGCCGTGCCTGGCGCCTTGGCGCAGCAACAAACCATGCCGCGCTGGCGTCAAGTGGGGGCGTTTGTCATCGCCATGCCGCCTGCCTATCTGGGCATGCTTGTCCTGATTGTGCTGG
>JACMKW010000281.1 GCA_014379885.1 Rhizobacter sp. | reverse complement strand
GGATGTGACCGAAGGCGCCAAAGGCCCGGTCAACACAGCGCTCTGGCCGATGCGGATTTCGCGCGGGTCGTCCTGCGGTTTTTCCTGAGACCGCGCGCTCAGCCCCAGCAGCGCGCCGGTCAACCCCACGGCGCCGTGCAATGTGCGCCTGCGGCCGTTGCTGTTGTGGTTCATGTTGAGTTCCCTCCATCCATCTTGTTCACGCCGACATTCGGCGAGGCGGATTCTGAAGGACAAAATGCACGATCGTGCATAAATGTTGCAGCCAGCAGACAAAGCAGGCCGACAAATGAAAAACGGCAGGCCCGACGGCCTGCCGTTTTCAATCAAAGCGTCTGAGGCTCAGCGAATCCAGCGACCGCCCGGGCCCACGATGGTGATTTCAACGAAGGTCGAGCCATGGTGCTTGTTCGGGCCGTAACTGACCGGGTAGCCACCCATGTCGTACTTGGCCATGCTTTCCATGCCCTTGACGATGTTGGCTGGTGTGACCTGCTTGCCGGCACGGCGCATGGCTTCGAGAAGGATGCGCATGCTGACGTAGCCGAACATGTAGTCGTAGCCGACCTCGATGCCTGCACGAGACATGACCGCGGACAGATCACGCGTGACCGCGGTGGTCTGGCGGTAGGGGTAAGGCACAAGCTGCGTGAATGCCAGGCCGCGTGCGTCTTCGCCCATGGCCTTCAAGAGCGCCGGTGAGTTGGAAATTGACACGCAGTAGATCGGCACGCCGACGTAAGCCCGAGCCGCCTTCACGAACGGGATGATCGACGGGCCGAAGGCCATGAACATGATGGCTTGCGGCTTGGCCGCGGCCAGCGACTGTGCGGCTGCCACGGCATCGCTGCCATTGGCCTCCAGCGGCACCAGTGCCACCAGGGTGGCGCCCAGTTCCTTGGCAACTTCTTCCACCACCGGCTTCATCAACTGGCCGAACGGGGCGTTCTGGTACACCAGACCGATTTGCGACTTTTGCAGCGTGACCAGGTTGCGGATCATCTGCACCACTTCGTCGCGGTAGCTCGCCATGGTGGTGAAAAAGTACGGGTGCTGCTTCGTGCGCAACACCGGCGAGCCGGTGTACACGCCGACCAGAGGAATCTTCTTTTCGCTCAGGATGGGCAACACGGCGGCCACGTTGGCGGTGCTAGCCAGGCCGTACAAGGCGACGACCTTTTCCTTGTCGATGAGGGTATTGACGTTCTCGACGCACTTCTTGGGGTCGTAGGCGTCATCAAGCGTGATCAGCCGCACCGGCCGGCCCTGCAGGCCCCCCTTGCGGTTGAGTTCATCGATCGCCAGGTTCTGCCCCTTGACGACCGGGAGGATGAACGGCGCCAGCGGGCCCGTCAGGTGAACGCTCTGACCAATGCGAATCTCTTTGGCGTCGCGCGGAGCAGCCGAAGCGCCATCGCTCGAAGCGGCGGCGTTGTCTTGCGCCCTGAGCGGCAGGGAAGCCAAGGCGCTCGCGGCAGCCATGGCATGCAAGGCGTGCCGGCGAGTCCACTGGGGATTGGTCATTTCTTTTTCTCCGTGATAGTGAGGGGTCGTTAACAAGGCCCATCCTGCCACCACGTAACACGCTCTCACAAGGAGGTGTTCCACAGGTTCTGCAACGCGCCCGGCGCTAGCGTGAATCGCGTCACGACATGAGTCCCAGCCGATAGGCAGGCAGTCGCGACCTGCGTCAAGCAACGCGCGGCAACAGATCAACTCGCCTGCTTGAAGGCCATCACGGCCTGGTTGCGCAAAGTGCGCAAAAGTGAGAGTTCCTTCTCACCCAGTTCGATGGCACCCGGTTGTGCCTTGTCTGCATAGATCAGCGCAAAGGGCGCGCCCTTCAGCGTGAGCGGCAGCAGCAAAAAGGCTGGCGCGTTCACGGCCTGCTTGTACCAGGGCGGCAAGCGGCTTGCGATCTGCGGCACGGTGGCGTCAGAGATGAGCGTGTCGGCACCCTTGATGCAGACCGCGCCGAACAGATCAATGGCCGAGCCAGCCGCGGGCTTGAGCGGCACCCTGAACTTGGCCGACAACTGCTCCACGCCATCACCCAGGCCGAAGCGGCCGGTGAGCGTTTCGGTCTTGGCGTCGCGCAGACAGAAGATGATGCGGCGGAAGTGCAGCGCACGCAGCATGGTCTCCAGAATCATGCGCAACACTTCGTTGAGCTTGAAGTCTTCGACCATGGTGTTGGTGATGTCCTGGATGCCCGCGGCCAGCATGTCGATGGCGGCCTGCTGGTCCACTACCTGCGGCGCGTTGGGCGCAGCGACCGGCGCGGGTGCCAGTGGCAGCGTGGCGTGCAAGGCGTGTTCGGTGAGGCTGTCGTGTTCGATCACCACTGCGGTGCCATTGCCCGGCTGCTCCAGCAGGCGCCGCATCGGCGAGCCCGGCTGGGCCTGCAGGTTCATGGCCTGTGCCATTTCGCTCAGGCGTTGCTGGGCCACCACTGCAGCCGCCTGCATCTCGCGCACGCTCACGCCAAGGGCCTTGCTGTAGCGCTCGGCCACGGCGGCAATTTCAGCGCTTGCGCGGCCGGGCTCGGCCTTCATCAGCGCGTCGGTCACCTCATTGGCGGCCTTGGCCACCCATTGCAAACGGTCTGTCTTGTCACAGGCACGGCCCGGCGGCTCGCCACTCGGCTTGCGCATGCAGCGCTGCAAACCTTCGGGCAGGCCCCAGGCCTTGGCCACACCCAGGCCCAACTCCTCAAAGCTCAGGCCCAGCACGCTGATCGACGCCGCATGCTCTGCGCTCGCGCCGCGCGCCGCGCTGGTGGTTTTGGTGCCAGCCGCAGTCACCAGGCTGCGCACTTGGCGCGCCTCGTCGGGAAAATAGAACTCAGTCAGCAAACGCCCCAGGTTCTGGAACATGGTGCCGATGAAAGCCTCTTCGCCATCACGCTGCACACCACACAGCTCGCTGGCCAACGAGCCGGCCATCAGCGAGCGCAAGAACTCTTCCTTCAACTGGTTGGCATGTGCCTTGTCGTGCATGTGCTCCAGCAACACCAGGCTGAGCGCCATGTTGCGGATGCCGGCAAAACCCACCAGCGCCACCGCACGCGAGACGGTGCTGATGTTGCCGCCGCCCGCGCTGCTGTAGCGCGCGGTGTTGACCATGCGCAAGAGCTTGTTGGTGAGCGCCACGTCTTTCAAAATCTCGCCCGACAGGCTGGCCAGGCTTTCGTTCTCGGAGTTGGCCACACGCTGAATGCGGCCAACCGAATCAGACAGCGCGGGGAAGTCGCTCTTGTGGCGCATGCGGCGCAGCAGAAAGTCGAGCGTGCCATTGGCGTTGCCACCGGCAGGCAAGGCTTCGGCGCCCGGGCTTGGCGCGAGCCACTGCTGCAAGGCGTCACGCAGGTCGGCCGCGCTGGTGTGGCGCTTGGACGGGTCGCGTGCCAGGCTGCGCAGCACGATGGCGCGCAAGGTGTCATCGGCGTCGGTGGCACTGCCTGCAGGCAGGGCCAAGTCTTCATGGGCCACGCGGTACATCGCGCGGTAGGGGTCTTTTTCAGCGATGAGCTGTTTGCCACTGAGCATTTCCGCCAGCACCAGGCCGGCTGAAAAAACATCCATGCCCGGCGAAGGTTTCATGCCATGCGTGGCTTCGGGCGACATGTAGCCCGGCGTGCCCACCACCTGCTGCTGGTTGGCCGGGTCTTGCATGCGTGCGGCAATGCCGAAGTCCATCACCCGGCCCCGGCCATTGCCGTCGACGAGGATGTTCGACGGCTTCAGGTCGCGGTGCACCACGCCAGCGGCGTGCGCCGCCTGCAAGGCATCGAGTACACCCACCATCATCTCCACCGCCTCGCGCGCCGGCAGCGCGCCGCGTGCGCGCAGATGCGCCGTGAGCGTGCGCCCGGGTACGTACTCGAACACCAGGTAGGGCTGCTGCTTGTGCACGTCGGCCTCGAACACCGGCACGATGTGCGGGTGGTTCAGCCGGCTCACATGGCGGGCCTCTTGCAGCCATTGGTCAACGGCCAGCGCATTGGCGCCGGCATGCATCAGCTTGACAGCGACCTCACGCTCCAGCCGCGGGTCGAACGCCAGCCACACGGTGGCCTGCGCGCCCTTGCCGAGCTCGCGCTTCAGCTCGAAGCGGCCCAGGGTCTCGACGGCGATTGCAGCAGGCATGGTCGTTCGCGTGGTCAGCGGTTGCGGGAGGCCAGCAGCGCGGAGAACTCAGTCGTGCCCGGGTCGCCTTGTTCGGCATGCTCACGCGCGGGGGCGCGGGGCACACGAACCGACGGGCCGCTGTGCAAGCTGCCACGTGCCGCCTGCAAGCCCTCGGTGATGTCTTTGACGGTGATCGACAGCGCCCGCCCGTAGCGCTGGGCCACGTTGTTGAGCGCAGCACCCACGCGGGTGGGCGGCAGTTGTGTCACGGCGTCGACGGCTTCGTTGGCCACACTGGCGGCCAGACGCAGCATGTCGCCGTCGGTGTCAGCCACGCGTATCGGCCGGTTGACAGGCAGGCGGCGAATCATGTGCAGCACCTCGTCGGTCAGGCCCCAGTGTTTGGCCACGGCGGCGCCCAGCGATTCGATGTCAACGCCCAGCACAGCGAACGCAGCGCCCTCTTCTGTCATGCCAGGCAGCTCGGGCTCGCCCGGATCGGCGGGCGGTGCGTTTTGCATCAGCTGGCGGATCTGCTCGGCTTCTTCAGGGAAGTGGTATTGCACCATCAGCCTGCCCAGGTTTTGCAGGATGGCGATCAGGTAGACCACCTCGGGGTCGTAGCCGGCCGGCCGCAAGGCCTGGGCGGTGTGGCCCACCAGGCGCACACGTTCCATCAGCTTTTGCAAGGCGCTGGCATGGGTTTCAGACAGCGGGCCCGGCCAGGCGCGCAACGACGCAGCCGCTTGGCGAACACCCTTCAGGCCGAGCAGTGCAACGGCACGGCGAATCGTCAGCACCGGCCCGTTGCCGGCGATCTGCGTGCCTTGCACTTGTGCTGAGTTCACGGTGCGCAGCAACTCGAAGCTGAGCCCCATGTCTTGCAAGATCTGCTCGGCCATCTCGTCGGTGCGCTGGCTCTCGGCCACAGCGAGGCGCGCCACGCGCGCGCCCACACCGGGCGCGGCCGGCAGGTG
>JACMKW010000004.1 GCA_014379885.1 Rhizobacter sp. | reverse complement strand
CGGCCGAAGGCATGAACAAGTACGACCCGGGTGGCTACCCGGTGAGCTTCGGGCCCACCAAGCACCACGGTTCGGCCTTCGTCGAGATTGCCATCGTAGGCCCGGGCGGGCGCTGGATGCGCTGAATCTCCCCTACGCTTCTTGCGTGACATCGGCAGGCCTTCGGGCCTGCCGTTTTTCGTTTCACGGCCTGCTTTGTCGGCCGGCTGAAACATTTATGCACGATCGTGCATTTATCCTCCAGAATCCGCCTCGCCGAATGTCGGCGTGAACAAGATGGATGGAGGGAACCCAACATGAACCACAACAGAAACGGCCGCAGGCGCACATTGCGGGGCGCCGTGGGGTTGGCCGGCGCGCTGCTGGGGCTGAGCGCGCGGTCTCAGGAAAAACCGCAGGACGACCCGCGCGAAATCCGCATCGGCCAGAGCGCTGTGTTGACCGGGCCTTTGGCGCCTTCGGTCACATCCGTCATCAAGGGCCAGACGATGGCGATCGACGAAGTCAACCGCAAAGGTGGCATTGGTGGGCGCCGGCTGCGGCTCATCACGCTGGACGATGCCTACGACCCCAAGAAGACGGTCGAGAACGCCGTGACCTTGATCGACAAGGAGAAGGTGGTCGCGCTGTTCGGCTTCACCAGCACCTCGAGCGTGGCCGCAGCACTGCCTCTTCTCGCCGAGAAGAAGGTGCCGCTGATCGGTGCCTACGGTGGCTCACCGTCGCTTCGCGCCCGGCACAACCCGTACTTTTTCACCATGCTGGCCAGCTACCGCGATGAACTGGTGCAGATGATCCGCACGTTGGTGTCGGCCAAGCGCACGCAGCTCGGGCTGGTCTACCAGAACCACCCCTTCGGCCAGCTGCTGCTGCCAGTGGTGGAAGAGGTTGCCCGTGAGCAAGGCGCGACGCTGGTGGGAAAACAGTCGCTCGAATCCAGTGGCAGCGATGCCTTGGCGGCAGCGCAGCAGCTGGGTGGTTCCAGGCCGCAAGCGGTTCTCTTGATGGCCTTCGGCCCGTCGATCGTCGGTTTCATCAAGGCGGCTCGCACTTACGTGGGGGCGCCGGTCTATGCCTTGTCGATCTCCAACTCCAAGTCGATCGTGACCGCGCTGGGCGACGAAGCGCGTGGTGTTGCCTTCACGCAGGTGATTCCGTACCCGTGGCGGCAGACCTCGCCGGTGACGCGCGACTTCGCTGCCGTGATGGCACGTGCCAACACCGAGATCGACTACGACCACTTCATCGGCTACCTGAATGTGCGTGTGCTGATCGAGGGCTTGAAGCGAGCCGCAGCAGGCGGCAAGCAGGTGACGCCGGAGTCGCTGATGGCGGGCATGGAAGCCATCGGCAAATTCGACCTGGGCGGCTTCCCGTTGAACTTCGGCCCGCAGAAGCACCACGGGTCAAGCTTCGTCGACCTCACCATCTTGGGGCCGAACGGGCGCTACATGCGCTGAGCGGCGAAGCGTTCAGCCCGTGGTTCAGATCAGCGGGCGCGGCGGCGGCTTGCCGTCGCCGTAGAGCGCCGCGGTGCGGGCCAGCGCGGTGCCGTCTTTCAGGAACAGCAGGCCGTTGTCGATGTGGTGCAGGCCGCGGCGCTCCAGCTTTCGCAAGGTCTTGTTGGTGTGCACCAATGACAAGCCAAGCGCGTCGGCGATGTGCTGCTGCGTCAGCGGGAAGGGCACGCCGCCTGCGCCCGCATCGGGGAACATCGCGGCGGCCCGCTTGAACAGCAAGATGAGCAGCGCCGCAACACGCTCTTCGGCGCTGCGCCGGCCCACCGACAGCAGCCCGTCGTCAACCAGCGACTGCTCCTGCGCAATGAGCCACGTGAGGTTGAAGCCCATGTGGGGCAGGGTGCGGTGCAGCTGCCACAGCGTGTCTCGCGCGAACACGCACAGTTGCACGTCGCTCAGCGCCTGCACGCCGTGCGACAGCGCATCTGACATCTTCTGCTGCACGCCGATGAAGTCGCCTGGCAGCAGAAAGTTGAGAATCTGCCGCCGCCCGTCGCTCAGCGTCTTGTAGCGAAACGCCCAGCCTGACCACAAGGTGTAGAGCAAGGCGTCGGTCTGGCCTTCGTGGATGATGTCTTGCCCGGCGCTCAGGCCCACCTGGCCGCGCTTGAGCGACTGGATCAGCGTGACCTCCTCGTCAGCATGCGGCATGAACAGCTGCAGCGTGCGCAGCGGGCATTCCTTGCAGCTCACCTCCTTCATGCCGTTCTCCTCATGGCTTGCAGCCTTGTGGCGGGAGTATCGGCCACACAACGCTATGTCATTCGACACAACGGTGTTCTGGGCCCGCAGATAGATTGCGGCATGTTCTGTGAAGCCACACGCCGCATGTCAACGACCGACCTCGTCTCCTGTGTTCTGTGGGTCAGCCGGCTGTCGCCAGAATTCAACGTGGGCGTTGTGAAGCAGATATGGCAGTCATCGCGCCAACGCAATGCCACGCTGGATCTGACGGGCACCGTGATCTTCGACGGCGAGCGCTTCTGCGAGCTGTTGGAAGGGCCCTTGCTGAACGTCTCGGCCGTCTACCGCGATGTCGAGTTTGACCCTCGCCATACGGAGTTGCGCGTGCTGCACATGTCTTCGTCTGTATCACCCAGGCGCCTGACGCAATGGCGCAGCGGTTATGGCGATGCTTCTGTGCTCGACCTGTTCTGCGGTGAAAACGGCCGAATCCCCCTGCAAGCCGTTTCGGCGTTTCTCGACCTGCTGCCTGGCTGCGATCTTTCGCCCTGAGGGGCGGGCGGCAAGTCAGACT
>JACMKW010000280.1 GCA_014379885.1 Rhizobacter sp. | reverse complement strand
TGCCTTCCATTCATCGAGGCCGGCCGGCTGGGTGGCGGCATAGGCGGTGTCGGACAGGATCTCTGGGTACTCGCTCTCCGCCTCAGGGCCGGGCTTGGGCATCACCACCACCTCGGTCAGCACCGGCACGCTGCGAGGCGGCTGTGTGTTGGCCTTCATGCCGACGCCTCCTGGGCCACGTCGTGCTTGGCGATCACATAGCCACGGTCGCTGTAGTGCTTCCAGCGGGCTCGCCCGGCTTGGCGGTCGGGCCCGTCCAGCGACACCAACTCGATCACTCGCGAGAAGGTCTCGAAGCCTTCGATCAACTCGTCGCCCAGGTTGAGCAGCACTTCGTGATGCGGTGCTTCGTGCACCCGCTCAGTCAGCCACACCGGCGTGGCTTGCAGGCGCGCGGCTGGAGGCTGGCCGGGCCGGGCATGCACATGGGGCACAAAATCGAGCGGCTCGAACACCCACAGCTGGCGGTCGAGCGCAGTCAAGACCGGGCTTGATGCAGCCACCACCACCCGTGCACCGCGACGCACCGCCTTGCGCAACAAACGGCAGGCGTAGCTCATGCGGTCGGGCACGTTGAAGTGGAAGCTGATCTCGGTCATTTCAGTACGAATCCAGTCGCCGCCGGGCCGCCCCAAGGCGACTGGCGCCCCCTCGGGGGACAGGAGCATAGCGACGTGGGGGTCGACATCACACGGCCTGGGACAACACGAAATGCGTGAGCAGGGGCACCGGCCGGCCCGTCGAGCCCTTGGCCGCGCCTGATTTCCAGGCCGTGCCGGCGATGTCGATGTGCGCCCAGCGGTACTTGGCCGTGAACTTCTTGAGGAAGATGGCCGCGGTGATGGCGCCGCCAGCACGTGGCCCCACATTACCCATGTCGGCGAAGTTGCTCTTCAAGCCTTCGGCGTATTCATCGTCGAGCGGCATGCGCCACAGCGGGTCAAGCGCCGCCTGACTGGCGGCCAGCAACTCACCGGCCAGAGCATCGTCGGGCGAGAACAGCCCCGAGTGGTGATGACCCAGGGCCACGATGCAGGCACCAGTGAGCGTGGCCACATCCACCACCACCGAGGGCTTGAAGCGCTCGGCATAGGTGAGCGCGTCGCAAAGAATCAAGCGGCCTTCGGCGTCGGTGTTCAGGATCTCGATGGTCTGGCCCGACATGCTCGTCACCACGTCACCCGGCTTCATGGCGCGCCCGTCGGGCATGTTTTCGCAGGTCGGCACGATGACCACCAGGTTCAGCTTGGGCTTGAGCTCGGCCACAGCGCGCAGGGTGCCCAGCACGCTGGCCGCGCCGCCCATGTCGAACTTCATCTCGTCCATCTCGCCAGCGGGCTTGATGGAGATGCCACCGGAGTCGAAGGTGATGCCCTTGCCGACCAGAACGACCGGCGCCTGAGTCTTGGCCGCGCCGTTGTAGCGTGCCACGATGAAACGCGGCGGCTCATGCGAGCCCTGCGTTACCGCGAGGAAAGCGCCCATGCCTAGTTTTTCGACATCCTTGCGGTCAAGCACCTCAACCTTGAGGCCGTGCTCCTTGCCGAGCTTGCGGGCCTGTTCGGCCACGTAGCTTGGTGTGCAGTGGTTGCCGGGGCGGTTGGCCAGTTCGCGGGCGAGCGTCACGCCGGCACTCACGGCCTGCCCACGCACCAGGCCCGCTTGCACGGCCTTGGCCTGCGCCTTGTCGCACACCAGCGTCAGCTTGGCCAGGGTTGAGTCCGGCGCTGCGCTGGGCTTGGTATGGCGATAAAGATAAGTGGCTTCGGCCGCCGCGGTGACCACGGCCTCGGCGTGTTGCTCATCGAGCTCGCCACCAACGAAGGCCACGGCCACGTGCTTTGCGCCCAAGCCCTTGAGGTGGTTCAGCCCGTGCAGCACTGCGGCCTTGAATGCCTTGACACCCGACCCAGGCGCGGCCGAGGCCAGCACGCGGGGCGCCTTCACACCGGTGAGCCGGTGCAGGTAGAGGTGGCGCCCGGCCTTGAGCTTGAAATCGCCTTGGGCGAGCGCGTCGTTCAACGGGGCGGCGAGCTTGGCATCAAGCGCCGCATCAACGGCTTCACCGGCAAGCACCAACAGCAAGGCATCAGCGGGCAACGTGGACAAGGCGCCGGGCAACGAAATCTGGTGTCGGAAGTCCATAATGCGGCCCATTCAAGAATCCAACGATGTTATTCGATTCCTCTCTGAGACGAGACCTGTCGCGCACATTCGGCGCCACGCTGGTGGTCATCTTGACCATCGTGCTGACGATGATGCTGATCCGCACCCTCGGGCAAGCCGCGGTCGGGCGCATTTCGCCTCAAGACGTGGTGCTGTTGCTGGGCTATTTCGCGCTCGGCCACTTGCCCACCATGCTGAGCTTGTCGCTGTTCATTGCCGTGGTCGCCACGCTGAGCCGCATGTACCGAGACAGCGAGATGGTGATCTGGTTTGCCAGTGGCGTGGGCTTGTCGCGCTTCGTGCGCCCAGTGCTGCGGGTGAGCTGGCCAGTGCTGCTGGTGGTGGCCTTGCTGGCGCTCTTTGTCTGGCCGTGGGTCAACAAGCGCAGCACCGAGATGCGCGAACGCTTCGAGCAACGCTCTGACCTGTCGCGCGTGACGCCCGGCCAATTCCAGACCTCGCGCGATGGGCAGCGTGTGTTCTTCATCGAACGTGCCAGTGAAGACGGTCGCGATGGGCGCAACGTGTTCATCCTCTCCAAACAAGGTGAGCGCGAAGCCGTCACCTCAGCGCGCAGCGGCCACATAGAGAACACCCCCGAAGCGAACTACCTGGTGCTCGACCGTGGCCAGCGCAACGAGCAGAACCTCAAGACCGATGAAAAGACCGTGGCCCGTTTTGAGAGCTACCGCGTTCAGGCCGGTGACCGGGCGCTGAGCAGCGTCGACAACCTGCCGCCCAAGGCGCGGCGCACCATCGAGCTGCTGCGCGGCCCCGAGCCACGCGCCCAGGGCGAACTCACTTGGCGCCTGGGCCTTACGCTGGGTGCGTCCAATCTGCTGTTGCTGGCCATCGGCTTGTCGGCCAGCCAGCCGCGGCGCGCGAGCAACTGGAACCTGCTGTTCGCGCTGCTGACCTTCGTCGTGTACTACAACCTCATCAACCTCTCGCAGGCCTGGGTGGCCAGCGGCAAGATGGGCATGGGGGTGGCGCTCTCAATGACACACGGCGGCGCCCTGCTGCTCGCTCTCGGGCTGCTGTGGTGGCGCGATCACGGCACCAACTTCTCGTTGCGGCCCCGAAGCTCCCCCAAGGCGGTGGCATGAAGACGGTGCGCCGGTTGCTGTATGCCGACATCGTGTCTTCGGTGCTGTTCGTGGCGCTGGCGTTCCTGTCGCTGTTCTTCTTCATCGACTTCGTCGACGAGCTGGCCGACGTGGGCAAGGGCTACACCGCCCTGCATGCTGCGCTGTACTCGCTGCTTGAGCTGCCGGGTCACCTGTACGAGCTGTCGCCCATCGCGGTGCTGATCGGCAGCATCTACGCGTTGTCTCGCTTGGCGCAATCGTCCGAGTTCACGATCCTGCGCACCGGCGGCCTGGCGCCCGGCCGTGCCTTGGGTTTGCTGGCCGGCTTGGGGGTCGCCTTCGGTTTGGTGACCTTCGTGATCGGCGACTACCTCGCGCCGCTGAGTGAGCGCGCCGCGGCGCATTTGCAGGCGCGCTTCAAGGGCGGCTTCAGCCTGGGCGATTCAGGAGCCTGGCTGAAGGATCGCAGCGTCTCGGCGCAAGGCGAACGTTCTTACTCCATCAACGTGGAGCGCGCCGCCGCCAATGGCGACTTGCTGAACATCCGGGTGTTCGAGTTCGACGGCAACGGCCGCATGCTGCGCCGCATTGGCGCGGCCAGCGGGCGGGTGGGCAACGATGATGTGTGGGCCTTGTCGGAGGTGACCATCACCGACTGGAGCGCTGCCGACGCACCGGGCACCCGCCTCAACGTGATTGAGGAAAAGCTCACCACCTACGATTGGCCCAGCACTTTGTCGGCCAGCGTGGTGGCCGCCGCGGTGCTGCCGGAGAGTTCGATGTCGACACTGGAGCTGTTTCGCTACATCACGCACTTGGCCGACAACGAGCAGGCCGCGCAGCGCTACGAGATCAAGTTCTGGAAGCGTGCGCTCTACCCGCTGGCCTGCCTGGTGATGATGGGCCTCGCCCTGCCCTTTGCGTACATGCATGGTCGAGCCGGCGGGGTCAGCCTGAAGGTGTTCGGCGGCATCATGCTGGGCATCAGCTTCATCCTGTTGAACAACGTGGCCGCCCACCTGGGGCTGCTGCGGGATTGGACGCCGTGGATGGTGGCCGCCGCACCGAGTGCCATCTACCTGTTGATGTCTTTTGCGGCGTTCAGTTGGCTGGTCAGATACCGGTGAGCACCCCATGAAACGAACAACGCACCCGGGTTTGCTGCTGTTCGCCCACGGCGCGCGCGACCCCCACTGGGCTGTGCCTTTCGAGGCCGTGGCGAGCCTCGTGCGTGCCGGGCGACCGGGCCTGCCCGTGGAACTCGCGTTTCTGGAGTTCATGAGCCCCAATTTGACCGAGGCAGGGCAACGTTTGGCAGACCTGGGCTGCAACGACGTCGCGGTCGTGCCGCTGTTCCTGGGTGCGGGTGGCCATGTCCGCAAGGATCTGCCGGCACTGCTGACCGGCATGGCCCACACCCACCCGCGCGTCACCTGGCGCTTGCAACACGCCATCGGCGAAATCGACAGCGTCATCCAGGCCATGGCCAAAGCTGCCATGGCTTTGGCCGACCACTCCCCTCCTTCAGACCCAAAGTGAAATAATCCAGCCCGTCTTCATACGGCTCTGGAATATGAACCTGCATCAGTTTCGGTTTGTGCAAGAGGCGGTTCGGCGCGATCTGAACCTGACCGAGACCGCCAAGGCCTTGTTCACCTCACAACCCGGCATCTCAAAAGCCATCCTGGAGCTGGAGGGTGAGCTCGGCGTCGACATCTTCGCGCGCCATGGCAAGCGGCTGCGCCGCGTGACCGAGCCGGGCCAGCACGTGCTCAAGTCGATCGAGGTCATCATGCGCGAGGTCAACAACCTCAAACGCATCGGCGAAGAGTTCTCCAAGCAAGACAGCGGCACGCTGTCGATTGCCACTACCCACAGCCAGGCGCGCTACTTTCTGCCCGAGCCGCTGGCACAGCTGCGCAAGCGTTTTCCCAAGGTCAACATCAGCCTGCACCAGGGCTCACCGGCCCAGGTGGCAGAGATGCTTCTCGAAGAAGTGGCCGAGATCGGCATCGCCACCGAATCCATCGGCGAAGTCGATGAATTGGTCTCCCTGCCTTGCTACGAATGGCATCACGCGCTGGTGATGCCGGCGGGCCACCCGTTGTCACAGCTGGAACGCATTTCACTTGAAGACCTGGCGCGCGAGCCACTCGTGTCGTACCACCCCTCGTTCAGCGGACGCACGCGTGTGGACCAGGCGTTTGCGGCGCGCCACCTCAAACCCAACATCGTGCTCGAAGCCATCGACGCCGACGTGATCAAGACCTATGTGCGCCTGGGCCTGGGCGTGGGCATCGTGGCCGAGATCGCGGTGCGCGACGACCCGCCCGGTGGCGACCTGGTGTCACGCCCCGTGGGCCACCTGTTCGGCCAGAGCATCACCCGTGTGGCCTTCAAGCGGGGCGCCTACCTGCGCAACTTCGTCTACGCGTTTGCCGAGATGCTGTCGGACCGTTTGACACGCGTCTTGATCACCCGCGCCATGAGTGGCGAATCGAACGAGTACCAGCTTTGATCTGCTCCCCCATGGCAACGATCTTCACCCCGCCTGCGCTCATCAGCCGCTTGCCCCAGGTCGGCACCACCATCTTCACCGTGATGTCGGCGCTGGCGCAGCAGCACAACGCGGTGAATCTGGGCCAGGGCTTCCCCGATTTCGACTGCGACCCCAGGCTGCTCGACGCAGTCAACGCCGCCATGCGCCGAGGCCTCAACCAGTACCCGCCGATGGCCGGCGTGTTACCGCTGCGCGAGGCCGTTGCGGCCAAGGTGTCACAGCTCTACGGCTACACCTACGACCCAGCCAACGAGATCACCATCACGGCCGGCGCCACGCAAGCCATCTTGACGGCCATCCTGGCCATCGTGCACCCGGGCGACGAGGTGATCGTGCTCGATCCTAGCTACGACAGCTACGAGCCCAACATCGCGCTGGCCGGCGGCCGTGCCGTGCATGTGCCGCTCACGCCGCGCAGCTTCACGCCCGACTTCGAGCGCATCGGCGCCGCACTCACGCCGCGCACCCGCGCCATCGTCATCAACACACCGCACAACCCCAGCGCCACCGTCTGGACGGCCGACGACATGCGCCGCCTGACTGAGCTGCTGCGCCCCACCAACGTGATCGTGATTGCCGACGAGGTCTATGAGCACATGGTGTTCGACGGCCTGCGGCACGAAAGTGTCTCGCGACACCCGGAGCTCGCAGCGCGCAGCTTCGTGGTGTCGAGCTTTGGCAAGACCTATCACGTGACGGGTTGGAAAGTTGGCTACGTGGCCGCACCGGCCCCGCTGACGGCGGAGTTTCGCAAGGTGCACCAGTTCAACGTCTTCACCGTCAACACGCCGGTGCAACACGGCCTGGCTCACTACATGGTTGACCCCGCGCCGTACCTGGAACTGAGTGCGTTCTATCAGCGCAAGCGCGACCTCTTTCGTACCGGCCTGGCGAGCACCCGGCTCAAGCTGCTGCCCACCACCGGCAGCTACTTCCAGAGCGTGGACTATTCGGCAGTGAGCGATTTGCCCGAAGAAGCGTTTTGCCGCTGGCTGACAGCCGAGGTAGGCGTGGCGGCGATTCCGCTGTCAGCCTTCTACCCCGGTGGCTTCGAGCAAAAGCTCGCGCGCTTTTGCTTTGCCAAGAAAGACGAAACGCTTGCGCTTGCGCTCGAGCGGCTCAACGCTTGCTTCGCTTGAAACCAGCGTCGTCGAGAGAAATCAGCGGGGGCTGATCGGTCGACACATCCAGGTCGATGGAGAACGTGGCGGGCGCAGCCGGTGGCTCGCTGCCGGTGGCCAACACGGTGGTGTAGGTCGAGGCCTCGGGGTCACCCAGCGGCAAGAGAAAATCAACGCCATCGGGCCCGAAGTCGCGCTCGGCCAAGTCGCGCGCGGTGCCGTACAGGAACAGCAACTCGCGGTAGGCCGGCACATCAAACGTGGGCCCCGCGTCGCGGCGGAACAGTGATGCATCCAGCAGCTCCATGGCCTGGGATGGCCGGTTCCAGGCGTTTTGAAGCCGGCTCATCACCTCGGGGTAACCCTCCAGGCTCAGGCCCAGCTCGGGGTCGACATCCCACTCAGGCGCATAGGCATTGAAGCGGCGGTTGAAGCGCTCGCGAATGCGGTCATACGGTTCACGCTCGCCACGGCGGCGATAAATTTCAAGCAGCTTCAGGTAGGGCAAGGGGCTCACGCCGCCGGTGCTGCGCACATGGCCCATCAGCAGGTCGATGGCAGCGTCGTCCTGGCCCAGCACCACGAAGAATTCGGCCTGCTGCTCCAGGTCGATCAACTCTTCGGCCGACATGGGCCGGCGCGGCTCCACCACAGCTGCATCAGCCTCTGCGGGGCGCGGCGAGGGCGTAGGAGGCGGCGAATAGGCCGGCGCCATGGCCTCATACCTCGGCGAAGGCTCAGGCGCTGCCTCGTACACAGGCAACGGTGCCGAGGCTTCGTGGGCCACCGGTGCGCTCGCCGGCCCGGCTTCAACCGGAGGCGTCCACCAGGCCGCAGAGCGCCGGTCGCGGCGCCGCAACCACCACATCGCCGCCAGCCCGGCGGCCAACATCAGGCTCAACGCAATCAGCAGGTAGACCAATGGGTTGGCATAGCGGCTGGCCTCGGCGGCGCGAACACGCAGCTGCATGTCGGTCAACATCTTCTGTGTGGCCTGGCTGTCGCTGCGCAACTTGAGCAGCGCAGTCTCCATGGCCTTCAGGCGTTCTTGCTCGCGCAGGCGTTGCGCTTGCTCAGGGTCCAGGTAGCGCGGCACAGCGCCTGAAGCCGCAGCGTCGGGCGCCTGGCTCAGCGAGGTGGCCATTTGCAGCGAGGGCAGGATGAGCGCATCGGCCTCGACGGGGTCGAGTCTGAGCGTCGGGCCGCGCGGTCGCTTGGCTGGCGCACTTGCACGGGC
>JACMKW010000279.1 GCA_014379885.1 Rhizobacter sp. | reverse complement strand
GCACTTTGCGCTGATGCCAGCGCTCATCCACCCCGACAGTGGCCTGCTGCTGGCGGGTGAGGCGGCACGCGAATTCAGGCAATCTCACGGCGCTTTCTTTTCGGGCTCGCTGGCGCTGAGCTTGAACGCCGGGGCCTACATCTCCGAGATCTTCCGGGCCGGCATTCAAAGCATCCACGTCGGCCAGACCCAGGCCGGCTACAGCCTGGGCCTCACTCACCCGCAGGCCATGCGCTTCATCGTGCTGCCGCAGGCGTTTCGCCGCATGCTGCCGGCGCTGGTGAACGAGGGCATCACCCTCATCAAGGACTCATCCCTGGTGTCGGCCATCGGCCTGGCCGAGCTGGCACTTGCCGCACGCACAGTGGCCGGTGCGTATTCGCGTTACTGGGAGCCCTACCTCGCCATTTCGGTTGTTTACCTGGCCCTCACTCTGCTGTTGTCGTTCTTCGCCAAACGACTGGAAGCCCCTGCACATCAGCGCGGCCGATGACTTGTGCTAGCTCATCTGCTTCACAAAATTCCCTGTTGCGCAAGAGCAACGAGGCCGGGGTTTTCCATGATCAGCCCGCCTAAACTCACGCTTCGGTTGTGCAGGCAGTACGTGCACCGCCCCTTGTGACACCCCCGCGGTACTCACTCCGCACAATCCAAATAAGGAATGCTCATGAAGCGCTCTCTCCTCATCGCCGCTCTGTCCACCGTGGCTGCTGGTTCGGCTCTGGCCCAAAGTTCCGTCACCATCTACGGCCGTCTCAACGAAACCGTCGAACGCCAGAAAGACGGTGACACCTCCAATACCAAGGTCGTCGACAGTTCGTCGCGTATCGGCTTCAAGGGCGTTGAGGATCTGGGTGGCGGTCTGAAGGCCGGCTTCCTGATCGAACACGGTTTTGCCGCCGACACCGGCACGGCTGGTGCCGCATTCTGGGGTCGTGAATCGAACGTCTTCCTGTCGCACGACAGCATCGGCACGCTGCGCCTCGGCAACATGGGCCCGACCGCTGCATATTTCGCCACCGCCGACTACATCAGCATGCACAACCACGACACTGGTACGTCGTCGGATGCCTTCTACCTGTACACCGGTGACGTGCGGAACACCATTGCGTACAAGACACCCACATTCGGAGGCCTGCAAGCCGAAGTTCAACTGGGTCTGCGCGAGGGCGGTCCGAAGAACACCGGCGTGCTGGCGGTGAACTACGACATGGGTGGTCTGCACCTGGGCGCGGGATACGTGCAAGGCCCGGTCACCATCGACGCAGTGACCTTCACCGATGCCAAGGAAATTGGTCTGCGTGGCCTGTATGAATTCGGTGCTTTCACCGCTGGCGCCTACTACATCCGCAACCAGGGTGAATTGGGCGCCAACGAGTTCAAGCGCGACAGCTTCCGCCTGTCTGGCATGTTCACTACAGGCGCGGTGGAACTGCACGCCAACCTCGGCTTGGCAGGCAAGATCAAAGTCAACGGTACCTCTGCGGACGGCACTGATGCCAAGCAGTTCACCCTGGGCGCGAACTACAACCTGAGCAAGCGCACCAAGGTTTACGGCTTCTACACCAAGGTCGACAACAAGGCCAACATCGGCTATTACTCGTCGGCTGATGGCAATGACTTCCAATCGCTCGCTCTGGGCGTCCGCCACAACTTCTGATCTCCCGATCAGCAAGCAAGACACGTGAAACGGCCGGTCGAAAGACCGGCCGTTTTTCTTTGTGCGTTGAGAAGCGCCTACGCGAGAAAGTAGCGCTTCAGCCCGGCCAGGATCATTTCCACCGCAATGGCTGTGAGCACCAGGCCCATCAGCTTCTCCACCGCCGACACCACCGAGTCGCCCACCCAGCGCCGGATGCGGTCACACAGCAGCAAGACCAACAGCGACACCGCCATCGCACTGGCCAGTGCACCCACCCACGAGAGCATGCGTTCGGGCTGGCGAGACGCCAGCAACAGCACCGTCGCCATCGCCGATGGGCCAGCGAGCAAGGGCACGGCCAACGGAAAGATCAGCGGCTCCTTGCCCTCGGGCGTGCCGTAGACACCCCCGCCGCTGCCGAAGATCATGCGAATGGCCACCATCAACAGGATCACGCCACCCGCCACCTCGAGCGACCGCTCGGACAGGCGCATGACGCTCAGAAAGCCTTCGCCCAGGAACATGAAGGCGAACAACACCGCGAAGGCAATGCCCACCTCGCGCACAGCAACCCAACGACGGCGTCGCGGTGGCACCTGGCGCATTACCGGGATGAAGACGGGCAGGCTGCCCAGCGGGTCGAGCACCAGCAACAGCAGCACGAAAGCAGATAAAAAACTGTGGTCCATGGTGCACGCCGTTTCAATGTCAACGGAACAAGATCAAGCCACTCCCGCGGAACCGGCTTTGCCGGGCCGCTGGGAGGCGCCCCTCGGGGGCAGGAGCGGCAGCGACTGGGGGGCTCTACCTCCCACGCCAGAACAAGGCGTCGAGCTCTTTCATCGTGATCTGGCGCCAGGTGGGCCTGCCGTGGTTGCACTGGTCGGCGCGCTCGGTGCGCTCCATGTCGCGCAGCAGTGCGTTCATCTCGTCCAGCGTGAGCTGCCGGTTCGCACGCACGGCGCCGTGGCAGGCCATGGTCGACAAGATCTCGTGCTGGGCGCGCTGAATCACGCTGCTCGCGTCGTACTGAGCCAGTTCGGCCAACACGCTGCGCGCAAGCTCCACCACGTCGCCTCCCGCCAGCGCAGCGGGCCGTGAACGTACCGCCAGCGTGGTGGCCGACAGCACGGACACATCAAGCCCCAGGGTCAGCAGGTTTTCAGCCTGAGACTGAGCGGTGGCAATCTCTTGCGCGGTGGCGGCAAAGGTGGCCGGGATCAACAAAGGCTGCGATTCGATGGCCGCCGCCCCAAGGCTCAACTTCAGCCGCTCGTAGACGATGCGCTCGTGCGCCGCGTGCATGTCGACCACCACCAGGCCTTGCGCGTTTTCAGCCAGCACGAACACACCACCGATCTGTGCGACGGCCTTGCCCAGGGGCCAGTCGCCGCTGGGCAAGGCGGAGGGTGCCGCAGCCACCGGTGTACCCCACGCAGCAGGCGCCTCCTGTGCATAAAGCACCGCGACCTGTTCCAAACCCAGTGAACCCTGAGAGGTGATGGGCCGGTAGCTTGAACCCATCGAGAAGGGCGTCACGGCCTGAGGCAATCCCGGCGAAGCAGCAGCAAGCGCAGCAGCCTGGGGCGGCGCCAACCCGGCCTCCACCGCACGCCGCACCGCCTGGTGCACCTCCCGCGAATCGCGAAACCGCACCTCGATCTTGGTCGGGTGCACGTTCACATCCACACGCTCCGGCGCAATCTCGATGAACAGCACATAGGCCGGCTGGCGCCCGCCGTGCAGCACGTCTTCATAGGCCGAACGCACGCCGTGCGCGATCAGCTTGTCGCGCACATAACGGCCGTTCACGTACACGTACTGCTGGTCGGCTCGCGTGCGGGCGGCCGCGGGTGTGCCGGCGCGGCCGGTCACGCGAAAGGGCCCGATCTCGAAGGCCACGTCGCGACTCTCAGTCGTGAACTCCTCGCCCAGCACCTCGCGCACCCGCTGCGCAGACGCCGCCCGGCGCCACTGCTGCACCAGCTTGCCTTCGTGCCACACCGCAAACCCCACATCGGGCCGCACCAGTGCATGGCGCCGCACGGCTTCAATGCAATGCGCCAGCTCGGTCGCGTCGGTCTTCAGAAACTTGCGCCGTGCCGGGGTGCTGAAAAACAGCTCGCGCACCTCAACACTGGTGCCCACACCCCGCGCAGCCGGCACCAGCTCGCCCGAACGCGCGTCGATGCGTTGTGCATGCACCGCACTTGCGGTGCGGCTGGCAATGCTCAGCTCGGCCACCGAAGCCATGGCAGCCAGCGCCTCGCCACGAAAGCCCATGGTGGCCACGTTTTCCAGCTCATTGAGCGAGCCAATCTTGCTGGTGGCGTGGCGGCGCAGCGCCAGCGGCAGCTCGTCAGCAGGAATGCCCACGCCGCGCGCGGCCGGCACCAGCTCGCCCGAATGGGCGTGGATGCGCTGGGCGTGCGCTGCACCCTCGGTACGGCTGGCGATGCTCAGCTCGGCCACCGACGCAATCGCCGCCAGCGCCTCACCCCGGAAGCCCATGGTGGCCACGTTCTCCAGTTCACCGAGCGAAGCGATCTTGCTGGTGGCGTGGCGGCGCAAGGCCAGCGGCAATTCG
>JACMKW010000278.1 GCA_014379885.1 Rhizobacter sp. | reverse complement strand
TGCTCGTCGGCACCGAGCTCACCGATCTCGTCGAGGAACAGCACGCCCTCATGCGCCGTGCGCAACAGCCCGGCGCGATCGGCAGCCGCGCCCGTGAACGCGCCTTTCTTGTGACCGAACAGGGTGGACGCGGCGCCGTCACCGTGCAGGGTGGCGCAATTGACCTCGACGAACTCGCCCTTCACCTGGTGCCGAGACTTCTTCAGCTCGAACATGCGGCGCGCCAGGTGAGACTTGCCGGCCCCGGTGGGTCCCGACAACAGGATGGGCGCCTTCGAGCGAACTGCCACCCTCTCGATCTCTTCGATCAGGGCGTTGAAGCCCTTGTTGCGCGTGGCAATGCCGCTTTTCAGGAAGTCGAGGGCGTCGCGCTGCTCTTGCTCGAACCGCTTGGCCAGCACGTCGTAGCGTGACAGGTCCAGGTCGATGAGGGCGAAGTTGCCGGGCTGTTCGCGAGTCTGCTTCTTCGGTGGGGCGGTCTGCAGCAGCACGCCCGGAATGAAGCGCGATTCGACCAACAGGAACATGCAGATCTGCGCCACGTGCGTGCCGGTGGTGATGTGCGTCCAGTACTGCTCCGTGTCGGGCTTGAAGCTGTAGCTGCGCACCCAGTCATAGAGCGCGCCATACATCTCGCCGAAGTCCCACGGGTCGTTGATGTCCAACGCCACAAGGCGGACGTCGGTCTCGGGCGACACCGAGGCGATGTCGCGCTTGACGCCCTGCGCGAGCACTTCGTGCCGCGGCGTGTAGATCAACTCGAGCCGGTGAACGACGGTGTCTTCGTGCTGGACCAGCGAAACGGTCGGGCGCCACTTCTCCCAGCGTCCCGCGCCCTGGCCGGAATCGAGCTGGGTGCCGAGGAAACCGATCACGACAGTCTTCTTTGCCATAGACGGAAAGATAAATAGATAGCTTGCAGTCTAGACGAATAGCGCTTTCGACGGTCCACATGATGCGTCTGCAGATCAGATAAATGCAGAAATGCCTTTGATATCAAGCACTTAAATCCTCGATGGACGGGCGTGGTGGTACCTGGCATATCGATTGCGATAGAAGAGCCACACAAGTTGAATGCAAAGAGGAGAACACCCATGGTCAACACCCAACTCTTTCAGGCGCTCAAGGGCGCGCTGCTGCCGGATGCCACCGCTCGCAACCACGAGCAAGCGCCGGCCTATGCGCTGAGCGCACGCCATCAACTGGCGCAGCTCGCTGCGACCGGTTGCCTGAACCAGACCTTCTACGCGAGCGCGGAGTCGCAGCTGGACACGGTGCGTGCTCTGGCGCAAACCGTGGACGCAGCGTTCGTGGCCAAGACGGCCGTCTACGCACGCCAGGCCGGCCACATGAAGGACATGCCGGCCCTGCTGGCCGCCACGCTCGCGGTGCGCGACGTGGCCCTGTTGAGCCAGGTGTTCGGTCGGGTGGTCGACAACGGCAAGATGCTGCGCAACTTCGTGCAGATCGTGCGCAGTGGTTCGGTGGGTCGCAAGTCGCTGGGTTCGCGGCCGAAGAAGCTGGTCCAGCACTGGCTGCTGACCACCAGCGAGAAGCAGCTGTTGAACGCCTCGGTGGGCAACACGCCGTCGCTGGCCGACGTGGTGAAGATGGTTCACCCGAAGCCGGCGGAGGCCTGGCGCGCCGCATGGTTCGCGTGGTTGATCGGCAAGGCCGTCGATGAGACGGCGCTGCCGCCCATCACGCAGGCCTTCGAGCGTTTCAAGCGGGCCGTGGCCGAGGGCGTGGTGTGCGAGGTGCCGGACGTTCCGTTCCAGATGCTGACGGCGCTGGAGCTGAGCACGGCGCAGTGGGCGCAGATCGCGCGAGCGGGTTCGTGGCAGATGGTGCGTCAGAACCTGAACACCTTCGCGCGTCACGGCGTGTTCGAGCTTGACGGCATGGCCGAGGCGATCGCAGCCAAGCTGCGTGACCCGAAGGCCGTGGCCCAGGCGCGTGTGCTGCCGTACCAGCTGATGTCGGCCTTCAAGGCGGCGGGAGAAGGTGTGCCGTCGGTGGTTCGCGATGCGCTGCAAGACGCGATGGAGGTGGCGCTGGCCAATGTGCCGGCACTGGATGGCCGTATCGTGGTGTGCCCCGACGTGTCGGGCTCGATGAGCTCGGCGGTGACGGGTCACCGTGGTTCGGCGACGTCGAGCGTGCGTTGCATCGATGTGGCCGCGCTGGTCTCGGCGGCCGTGTTGCGCAAGAACCCGGCGGCGCGTGTTCTGCCGTTCGAGCAAGAGGTGGTGAAGCTGTCGTTGAACGCCCGCGACTCGGTGATGACCAATGCGCAAGCCTTGGCCGCCATCGGGGGTGGTGGTACCAACTGCAGCGCGCCGCTCGCCTTGCTGAACAAGGAGCGTGCGAAGGTGGAGTTGGTGATCCTCGTCTCGGACAACGAGTCGTGGGTCGATGCCACTCGGCGAGGTGCAACGCAGACGCTGCGCGAGTGGGAAGTGCTGAAGAAGCGCAACCCGCAGGCACGCCTGGTGTGCATCGACATCCAGCCGCATGGCACGACGCAGGCAGCGGAGCGGCGCGACATCATGAATGTCGGCGGCTTCTCGGATGCGGTGTTCGCAGTGATGGCCACGTTTGCCGAGGGCAAGACGGGGCCGGAACACTGGGTGGGCGAGATCGAGACGGTCTCATTGACCGCGCAGTAGCTGGCGCGGAAGTGAAGTAAGGAAGGTGCCGCATGCGAATGCGCGCAGGAGTACAGCACCACACTGCCACGCGGGCCTGCAAGCCTGCAGCCAGGAACTGGCCGGCAACTCTTGCGAATCTGGTCGCGTGCGGCACCAACCTGACCGAGTGTTGTCGAGTGGCGAATGCCTGGTGGAACTACATCGTTTTGATCGCCAAGGTTTCACCGGATTTCTAGTCGCCACCCGAGAACATTCGAAGGAAGAGAGGTTTGACGCGAATGCAGGCAGGACTACATCGGGAGCCACGGGGTTCGACCCCCCGATGCCGGGCGACCGGCACTGGCAAAACGTCTTGCCGCCCCTTGTCGCGTTTGTTTTGATGTCGCGTTGCGAATGCAGGTGGAACTACAGCCTCTTAAGCTCGTGGTCGCGGGTTCGAATCCCGCCGGTCCCAGATCAGGGGGACCGTAGCTCAGTCCGGTAGAGCACGATCGTTTCACCACTTCTTGTCGCAACGAGGCACCATTTTTTGCGGTGAATGCAGAGGGAACTACAGGTAGACGCACGTGCTGGCTCCTCCAGAGCTGGCGCGGGCCCTTCGCAGCGATGCGTGGGGCGCCCGGGTCCGAATCCCGGTCCAGCAATGGATGGCGGAGTGACGTTTCATCGATCCTGGTCACCTGTTTTTTGTCTGAGATGAATTGAGATGAACATGGAACAGAACTACACCACCGAGCAACCCGAAGGCGGCGTCCCCATCAAGCTGTGGACGCGCGGCGTACCAGTGGAAGACGAAGCGAAGCAGCAGCTCGCCAACGCGGCGCGCCTGCCCATCGTCTTCAAGCACATCGCCGCGATGCCCGACGTTCACCTGGGCATCGGTGCGACCGTGGGTTCGGTGATCCCGACCTTGCGCGCGATCATTCCGGCAGCCGTGGGTGTGGACATCGGCTGCGGCATGATGGCCTGCAAGACCACGCTGCACGCGAACGACCTGCCGGACAACCTGGCGCCGCTGCGTGC
>JACMKW010000277.1 GCA_014379885.1 Rhizobacter sp. | reverse complement strand
CCTGAACCGGCGCCTGCCCCGGCACCTGCCTCGGCCCCACCGGCCGCCAGGCGCACGAGCGCGGAGTAGAGCGCATGCGCATGCCGCCCCCTCAGCGCCGGCCAGCCGGGTTCACCCTGGTCGAGTTGCTGATCACAGTGGCCATCCTCGCGCTGCTCGCGAGCGGCGCCATGAGCTTCGCTGACATCACCGTCAAGCGTGGCCAGGAGCAAGAGCTGCGCACGGGGCTGCGCCAGATCCGTGAGGCCATCGACGCCTACAAGGCCGCGGCTGACGCCAACCGCATCCGCAAGGCGGCCGACGAATCCGGCTACCCGCCCACGCTGGCCGCGTTGACCGATGGTGTGCCCGAGCAGAGCAGTGCCACGGGCAAGAAGCTGTACTTCCTGCGGCGCCTGCCTCGCGACCCCATGGCCGACCCGGCCTTGCCGGCAGAAGCGACCTGGGGCTTGCGCAGCTACGACAGCGAGCCCGGCAATCCGCAGGCGGGGCGCGACGTGTTCGATGTGTACTCGTTGTCACCGCGGGTCAGCCTGGGTGGCCGACCGTACCGGGAGTGGTGATGAAGTTGGTACATGCACGCGGTTTTACCTTGATGGAACTGATGGTCGTGATGGCCATCATCGCCAGCCTGATGACCTTGGCATTGCCGCGTTACTTCCACAGCGTGGACCGCAGCCGTGAAGCTGTTCTGCGGCAAGACCTGCACATCATGCGAGACGCCATCGACAAGTTCCTGGCCGATCGTGGCCGCTACCCGGCCACGCTGGACGAGCTGGCCGAGAAGCGCTACCTGCGCAAGGTGCCACCGGACCCGATCACCGAAAGCGTGAGCAGCTGGCTGGTGGTGCCGCCGCCCGAAGGCGATGGGCGAGGGGGTGTGTATGACGTGCGCAGCGGTGCTCCCGGAAAAAGCCTGGATGGAGAAACCTATGAAAATTGGTGAGCGTGTGTCGCCCATCGACAAACTGTCATTGTCCGAACGTACCCTGCCAGTTGCATGTGATGCCTCGGCCTGTGGCGCTTTCCGCCATGTCGGCATGCATGCATTCCAGGACGCTTCAACGTGAGCCAGCTTCCCGTGCTCGACGAGATCGACCGTGTCCGCTTCTCTGATGCGGTAGAGGCGTCGTTTCGCGTGTCCAGTCGCCAGCAATTTTTTGTCTGGAGCCAGAGCTCGGTGCAGGCGCTCATTCCGCATGAGATTCTGATCTGCGGCATTGAAGATGGTTCCCGCCAAGGCATGGCGATGCATCGCTTCAGCGCGAGCCGCTACTTCCGCCAAGAGCAGTTCGACGTGGTGGCCGACCCGCTGAACGGCATGATGCCGCGCTTGATGGCGGTGGCCGCGGGCAACCGCAGCGGCGTGATCTTCTGCCCGCTGGCCAGCGGCAAGGTGGCCGACGACCGGCTGCTTGCGCTGGTGACCGACAACGAGCTGAAGAACCTGGCGGCCCGCCTGGTCATGGGCACGCGCGGAAAGTTCGAGGCCTTCTACGTGTTCTCACGCGTGTCGGTTGAGCTCGATGACAGGCTTGGCTATCTCATGGAGTTGATGGTGCCGCATCTGCACAATGCCTTCTTGCGTGTGCTCTCCACCGAGCGAGAAATGGCGGGTACCAACACGCAGCGCGCAGGCCGAATCGTCACGCCGCGGCAAGAAGAAATTCTGCACTTGATCAAGAACGGCAAGACCAATTCCGAGATTGCCGAGGTGCTGAGCTGCAGCCCCTGGACCATCAAGAACCACATCCAGGCGATTCTGCGCAAGCTCGACTCCAACACCCGCACACACGCCATCGCCCGGGCCATGAGCCTGGGCATCCTCACCCCGGATTGATTCGCGGCCGACCGCGGCTCGCCTCGACCCCGAAGGGCGCGGCTACTTGGAAGCAGCAGACGAACTTGCAGGTACGGGCTGTGATCGTTGCGGCACGGAAATGCCGGCGACGCCGAGCGCGTGGTGAATGGCCACACCAATCGCCGCCCCCACGAGCTGGGCCACCACGAAACCCGGCACGCTGATGGGCGCGATGCCTGCAAAGCTGTCGCTGAACATGCGCCCGAACGCGGCCGCAGGGTTGGCAAACGAGGTGGATGCCGTGAACCAGTAGGCTGCGCCGATGTAGCAGGCCACCATGGCCGCCGCACGCCCTGGCGGTGCACGCAAGATGACCAATAGCAGCCCGGCCGTGGCCACCGCTTCGGCGATCCACTGGCCGGTGCCGCTGCGCAGCTTGGTCGACCACTGCAAGATGCTCATGTCGAACATCGCATGCGCCAGCCAGGCCCCCAACATCGCCCCCAGCAGTTGCGCAACGACGTAGGGCGCCAGCAGCGAGCGCGGCAGCTCTCCGCGCGCGGCCATCACCAGGGTCACGGCGGGGTTGAAGTGAGCACCACTGACCGGCCCGAGCACCTCGATGAGGATGTAGAGCCCCCCCACCGTGGCCAAGGTGTTGGCCAGCAGCGCGATGGCGACGTTGCCGCCGGACAGGCGCTCGGCCATGACGCCTGAGCCGATGACGATGGCCAGCAACAAGCAAGTGCCCAGCGCCTCGGCGAACAGCTTGCGGTGTGTGTCGGTCATGGCGCTCAGCGCTTCGAGATGGTGGTCAGCGCGGCCTGCAGCTCGGCTGGGCCCAGCGTGTCAAGAGGCAAGGCCAGCAGCTGCAGCATGCGGTAGCCGATGGCCTGGCGTGTGAGCTCGAAGGCGTTCTTCTTGTCGGCCTCGGCCGCGCTGGAAGGGTCCGGGTAGCCCCAGTGCACTTTGACAGGGCTGCCAGGCCAGTAGGGGCAGGTCTCGGCCGCAGCGCTGTCGCACACGGTGATGACGACGTGCATCTGAGGTGAGGTGGGGCTGGCGAAAACATCCCAGCTCTTGCTGTGGCAACCCGCGGTGTCGACGCCAGCGTTGCCCAGCGCCTCGATGGCAAACGGGTTGATTCGCCCACTGGGCGCACTGCCGGCGCTGAACGCCTTCACGTCCTTGTCGAGGCGCTGTGCCCAGTGGTTGAGCATGCCCTCGGCCAACACGCTGCGTGCCGAGTTGTGGGTGCAAAGAATGAGTACGTTCGTCGTCATGGTTGAGCGGCCGATCTTGGTCGTCGAGTTCTTCAGCAGCAGGAGCTTGCTGATTTGACCGGGATGTCAATCGGCTTGCCGCGTGGCGCATCTGAGGCGCAGCACGCCGACGCGTCGGGTGCGGCGCTCGTTTTCCCTTCGCTGAAGACAGGAATGTTGCTCAGCGTGTGGAAGTGCTCCCACGCAATGCCTTGCGGGTCGGTGATCCAGTGCTTGTCGCTGCGTGCGTAGCAGCAACTGGTTTCGCCTTCATCGAGCAGTGTCATGTCAGCCGCTTCGGCGCGTGCCTTGAGTACGGCCAACTCTTCGACGGTGTCGGTCTGGAAGCCGAGGTGGTCAACGCCTGGCTTGCCGCCGCGGCTGGAAATCGCGAAGTTGATGCGGGGGTCGTCGAGCATCCACTTGGCGTAGTCGCTTTCCACTCGCGTGGGTTCGGCGGCAAACATCTTGGTATAGAAGGCGATGCTCGCGGGCAGGTCTTCAACGTGGGCATGAACGTGGAATCGATTCACAGGGTTCTCCTTCAGCACTTGCAGGGCGCCGCCGTTTCGTCGAGGCACTCGACGCCCTGGCAGCAGTTTTGGGTCAGGTAAGCGAGCAGCGAGTTCATGTGCTCATACGCCGCCCGATAAATGAGGTTGCGGCTGGCCCGCTCCTGGGTCACCAGGCCGGCATTCACCAGCTCCTTGAGGTGGAACGACAGCGTGGCCGCAGGAACGCCCAGGCCCTCGGCCATGGTGCCCGGGGTCAACCCGGCCTGGCCGGCGACGACCAAGGCCCGAAACACCTGCAAACGCAGCGGCTGGGCCAGCGCGGCGAGCGACTTGACGATCTCGTTTTCTTCCATGATTCGATGTTAATCGAAATATCGAATCTGTCTACCCCGTTGCCTTGCTCAGCCGCCCCCCGCATGCCAGGGGCCTGCCTTCAACCCCCTGGGGCTAGCTATTTCGGCCGGGTAGCGGTGTGTTGCCTTCTTGGTGCCGTCACGCTACCAACGTAACGTCATGACATCACCTTTTTGGTGAAAACAAGCAAGCGTACTGGTGTCGTTTATCTAACTGTCGTGGAGGGACATGCCGTGGATGTGGATCTGTTCATCAAAAAAATGCCGCACGTGGTCAAGGAATTGATCAGCCGTGAGGCCTTCGACAACCGTCGTTCCATCAACCAGGAGGCGATTGCCTTGCTCGAAGAGGCGCTGGTGAACCGGGTCGGTTCGGCCGGTGCAAAACGCAAACACATGGAAGCGCTGTTGTCCGACGCCATGGGCGCCGGCGCAATGCTTCCCCGAACCCCTGTACAAACTTAGGAGTCAACATGTTCAAAACTCTCAAGGCCGGTTTGGCCACGGCCGCGGCGGCCGCATTGCTGTGCTCGCCGGCGCTCTCATTTGCGGCTTTGACACCGATCGACCTGGCTCTGCCAGTGGTCGATACCGCAGCGTCGGTCGCACCACTGTTGAATGACGATGAACCGCGGCTGTTTACGCAAGCCGCGCTGAAAAAGCCCCTGGCAATGAAGCTGCGCGGCCAGTCCGACCTGGCGCTGTGGAATCTGGTCGCCACCGTTCAAGCGCAGCAAAAGAACAACGTCTTCGACCTGGTCGATGCCAGCAAGAAGACGGTGTGGGAATTCGAGCGCGAGAAGGTGTCGGCCGTGCCCTTGCCTGGTGTGGTGTGGCTCTTTGTGATGGCTGTTTTGGGCTTGGCTGGCACACGTGTCAAAGGTGTGGTCGGCACAGCGCGGAAGCCGCAATCAGCGCAGCCTTTCGGCCTGGCGACGGCCTGATGCCAAGCGGCCGGCCATGATGACTGCACCTGCCCGGGGCTTCACCTACCTCGGCGTGCTGTTCATCATCAGCGTGCTGGGCCTCACCGCGGCGATGGCCAGCGGGGTGTGGAGCACGGTGCAGCGGCGAGAGAACGAGCGCCAACTGGTCTTCGCAGGGCGCCAGTTCCAGGCCGCCATCGAACGCTATGGCCAGCGGGTGCAGGGCAGTGATGTGCGCTTTCCGCGGCAGCTTGAAGACTTGTTGCGCGACCCCCGCGCCGTGAACGTGCGGCGGCATTTGCGGCAGGTGTATGTCGACCCGATGACGGGCACCCGCGAGTGGGGGCTGGTGCGCTTGCCCGATGGCAGCATCGTGGGTGTGCACAGCTTGTCAGAGCGTACCCCGCTGCGGGGCCCACCGGCTGATGCTGGCGCGCGCACCGAGACCTACCGTGACTGGCGCTTCATCGCGCCCAGCGCCGAGCTGCTGCTTGCGTCGGCGCCGGCGAAGAGTGCTTCTGCGCCGCAACAACCCGGCTCGCAATAGCCAGCATCCTCGACGAACTGTCATCTTACGACGCAAGAATCCACACGCCAGGGTCAGGCCGTGTGGTACGGCTGAGGCTCGCGTTTCTCTTGCGTATTGGTTCCGTTCCTCTCATGTTGGCCTGACCCATGCTTTCGATTTCGCTCTCACCGCGCCTGCGTTTTCCTTCGCGGCATTTGTGGCTATGGTTCATGGGCTTTGCCCTGGCTGTGGTGAGCTTGCAAGCCGCGGCGCAGCCTGCGCCCCCAGCACCGAGTGCGAGTTCCACTGATGCGACGCTGGCCGCCGCCCGGTTCGATGTTTTTGAATACCGCGTCGAAGGCAATACCGTGTTGCCGCCCGAGCGCATCGAGCGCGCCGTCGTTCCGTTTCTGGGAGAGAAGCGCACGGTGGCTGACGTGGAAGCAGCCCGCCTCGCGCTCGAAACCGCTTACCGCGACGCCGGCTACGGCACGGTGCTGGTCGACATTCCCGAGCAGCGGGTCAACTCTGGCGTGGTGGTCTTGCAGGTGTTGCAGACACCGGTGTCACGGCTGCGTGTCATCGGAGCCAAGTACTACTCGCAAGGGCGCATCCTCGACAAAGTGCCTGCCCTGGCCGAAGGCACGGTGCCCAACTTCAAGGTGGTGAGCGAGCAACTTGCCAGCGTCAACCGCTCGGCCGACCGCCGTGTGACACCGCTGCTTCGGCCGGGCAAGCTGCCGGGCACGACGGAGGTGGATCTCACCGTCCAAGACCAGTCGCCTCTGCACGGCAGCCTGGAGCTGAACAACAAGTACAGCGCCAACACCACCAAGACGCGGCTGCAGGCTTCATTGCGCTACGACAACCTGTGGCAGCTCGAGCACAGCCTGGGCGTGCAGGCGCAGGTGTCGCCACAAGACACGAGTGAGGTCAAAGTGATCTCGGCTTCGTACACCGTGCCGATGGGCACCGGCTTGATGGTGCTGTCGGCGATTCGCTCCAACAGCAGCACCGTGGCGGGTGTGGGCGACACCGCTGTGTTCGGCCGCGGCAGCATCTACGGCCTGCGCCGCATGTTCATCGATGGCAGCGAAACCCGCACCCAGTCCGTGACCTTGGGCGCTGACTACAAAGACTTCTCCGAGACCGTGACCGTGGGGGGCGCCGAAGGGTTCAGCACGCCCATCCGCTACCTGCCGCTCAACGCCAGCTACTCAACCACCTTGATGGACAAGGACGGCAGCAGCTCGCAAGCCGGCATCGGCGTGGTGCTGGCACTGCGTGGGTTGGCCAGCAGGCAATCTGAATTCGACGACAAGCGCTTTCTGGCGCAAAACAACTTCTCGATTCTCAAGTTTGATTTGGCGCGCACCCACAAGCTCTCGCGCGGCCTGGTGCTGTCGGGCAAGCTTGACGGCCAGGTGAGCAGCCAGCCACTCATCAGCAATGAGCAGTTCGTGGGGGGTGGGGTCGACAGCGTGCGTGGCTACCTTGAAGCCTCAGCGGTAGGCGACAAGGGTCTGCGCCTGTCGTTTGAGCTGCGCGGCCCCAACTTCATGGCCGATGACAAGGGCCTGCTCGCAGATCTGCGTGCGCATGCCTTCTTCGAGGGCGCCGGCCTGTGGTTGAAGTCTCCGCTGCCCGGGCAAGACGCGCGAGCCGGCCTGCTGAGCACAGGGTTTGGCCTGCGCATGCGGGCGCGTCGCTATGGGAGTCTGGGCTTGGACCTCGGTTGGCCGCTGCGCGATGCGGGCCAGACCGAGAAGGGCTCGGCGCGGCTGCATGCGAGCGGCACCCTTGAGTTTTGACGCCTGCATCGAGGAGCACTGTTCATGACCATCACCCCCACCAACCCCCGGCAACAGCTGCACGGCGCCTTGCCGGCCGCCGACCGCAACCGGTTGATCGAAGCGCAGCGCCTGCAGCGGCTTGGGCAAATGCCCGAAGCCGAGGCCTTGTACCGGCTCGTGCTGCAGCGTCACCCCGCCAGCTTTGACGCCATCAGCAGCCTGGGCGTTTTTGCGTGCGCGCTCGGCCGTTACGAAGACGGCGTCACGCTGTTGCGCATGGCGATCACGGTTGACGCCAAACAAGCCGATGCGTACATCAACCTCGGGCGCGCCTTGCATCTGCAGGGCAAGGCCGACGAGGCCCTGGCTTGTGTTGACATGGCCCTGCAACTCGACACCGCCGACGACAGCATGCGGCTGGAAGCAGCTTCCTGGCTGGCGGGAAGCGGCCAGCTGCAAGAAGCAAAGCGCCTGCTTGAGCCGATGCTGAAGCCAGGCGCTGACGCCGCTGAATCGTCGTTCCGTGCAGGCCAGGCCCTGTTGGCGCTGGGTGACCCGACAGGCGCCTTGAACAGCTTTGCCGCTTCCGCGGCGGCAGGCCGCCGTCAGCCTGACGTTTTCATCCGACAGGGTGAGCTGCTGAGCAGGGCCGGCCGCCACACCGAGGCGGCTGCCGCTTACGCCCAGGCCCTTGAACTGGATGCCGTGGCAGGCCCGGCCTTGATGGGTGGGTGCGCGGCTTGGTTGGCGCTGGGTCGCCCTGGCGAAGCCATTGCCCTGGCCGACAGGGCGGTGGTTTGCGAACCCGACTCAGTCAACGCACGCCATCTGCAAGGCACAGCGCTGCGCGCCTTGAATCGTTTGGAAGAGGCCTGCCAGAGCTTTCGCAGCGCGCTTCAGCTTGACCCGAATCACCGGGCCAGCGTGAGCGACTTCGCCTTCGCCTTGCTGGCCATGCACCGCTACGAAGACGCGGCGCTGGCCTTCGAGCGTCTGCTCGTGATCTGGCCCGATTGCGCGTACGCCAAAGGCATGCTGCTCCACAGCAAGATGCTGATCTGCGATTGGCTCCACTACGACAGGCTGCTCGACGCCATTGAGCACGAGATCGACAGCGGCCTCGGGGTGGCAGATTTCGGCATGCAGGCGTATTGCGATTCGCCCGCTCGCCTGCAGCGCGCCGCGCAATCCTTTACCCGCATGTATCACCCCGACCGCTCCGCCGAATGGTCACCGGCGCCACTGGTGGCGCACGAAAAAATCCGCATTGGTTATGTGTCTGGCGAATTCAGATTGCATGCCACATCGATTCTGCTGACCCGGCTCTTGGAGTTGCATGACCGAACGGCATTCGAGATCTTTGCCTTTGACAACGGCAGCGCCGATGACAGCAGCTACCGCCACCGGATCGATGCCGCTGTCACCGAGATCGTGCCGATTGCAGCCCTGAGCGATGAAGCCGCGCTGCGGGTCATCAGAGAGCGGCAAATTGACATCCTGATCGACCTGAACGGCCATTGCGGCAAGGCGCGCCAGACCTTGTTCAGCCTCAGACCCGCGCCTGTGCAGGTGAGCTTTCTGGGCTTTCCGGGCACCTTGGGCGCACCCTACATGGACTATGTGATCGCCGACAGTTTTGTCATTCCGCAGGCGGACCGCGGTTTTTACGACGAGGCTGTTGTCACGCTGCCCGACTCGTATCAGCCCAACGACACCCAGTGGCCGGTGGCTGCAAACGCTGCATCACGACGTGACCAGGGCTTGCCCGAAGACGCGTTTGTTTTCTGCTGCTTCAACAACGCCTACAAGATCACGCCCGACGTCTTTGCGGTCTGGATGCGCGTGCTGGCGCGCACACCGGGCAGCGTGCTTTGGTTGTTCGAGCTCGTGCCGGAGTCGTCGGCCAACCTGATCGAGTGCGCACGCTCGCACAACATCGCTGCGCAGCGTCTGGTGTTTGCCAAAACTGTTCCTCTCGAACAGCATCTTGCCCGGCTGCGCCTGGCTGATCTGGTGCTCGATACCTTGCCATACAACGCCCACACCACGGGCAGCGACGCGCTTCGGGTCGGCGTGCCCATGCTCACTTGCCTGGGCACCAGTTTTTCGGGCCGGGTGGGCGCCAGCCTGCTCAGCGCTGCCGGCTTGCCCGAGTTGATCACACGAAGCCTGCCCGAGTACGAAGCGATGGCCGTGCACCTGGCCAAAACCCCCGAGGCGCTCGCTTCGTTGCGCGAGCGGCTGATCCACAACTGGGGCATTGCGCCGTTGTTCGACGCTGATCGCTATCGCCTGCACATCGAAGCGGCATTTCGCGAAATGGTTCGTCGCGCGCAGCTCGGGCTCGCGCCTGCGCACATCGACGTGCCGGCGTGCTCACCTTCACTGACCACCACGTGGCAGGCCTCCTTGCCATTCGCCATTGCGGCAGATCGCTCACAGGCTGATTCGCCACCCGGTGTGCTCACTCAGCCTCTCGCCGAGCGCCAATCAGCACAGCAGCTCTGAGAGCCTGAGAGTCTTTCGTTCATGCCCGCTCATCACGCCAAAAGCCACCCGCTCGTCGTTGCAAATGCTCGCCATAGCCCGAGCTATGGCTGCGCTTTGCGCCT
>JACMKW010000276.1 GCA_014379885.1 Rhizobacter sp. | reverse complement strand
GTGGTGCGCGCCCGCCCCGACATCATCATTGCTGTCCAAAGCAACCTGGCAGACATGCCCAAGCGCCCCGGCTGGAGTTCGCTCACGGCACTGGTGCAACAACGCAGCTGCAGCTTCGACGTGGCGCGCTATGAACTGCTGATCCGCCCCGGCCCGCGCATGGGCGAAGCGGCGCAGTTGTTGACCGATTGCCTGGTTCGCTTGAAGGAGCCTCGCTGATGTCGGATGCAGAGCGGCGCGCCCGTCGGCGCCTTGCGTTCGGCTTGTTCGGGCTGACGCTGCTGTTCGCCTTGGCGGGCTTGGCGGCTGGCAGTGAGGGTTGGTCGCTGCCGCAGACGCTCGCGCTTCTCAACGGGCCCGACGGCGGATTGCTCGTCGGCCAGATTCGTGCACCTCGCACCGTGGGAGCCTGGCTCACCGGCGCCTTGCTTGGTTTGGCCGGTGCCATGGCGCAGGGGCTATTTCGCAACCCGCTGGCAGATCCGTACTTGTTGGGCTCGGCAACGGGCGCCGTGCTGGGTGTGGTGCTGGTGCTGGCGGCCGGCGCATTGGCGGGGCAGGGCATCAGCATCGCCACCGCCGACATGGTGGCGCGCGTCGGGCTCGTCGGTGCGGCCTTCGTGGGTGCCTTATTGGGTGTGATGTTGACGTTGGCGCTGGCACGAGGTGCGCATGAAACCACGCGGCTCTTGTTGGCGGGTGTGGTGGTCGGTGTGATGCTGGGCGCACTGAGCGATCTCGTCACCAACCTCGCGCCCGAGGCCTTGCGTGGCAAGCAGGCGTTCTTGCTCGGCTCCACGGGCTTCCTCGGGTGGAGCAGCTGCGTGCTGATGGCGGCTGGCTTGGGCGTTGCACTGCCGCTCGCATGGCGTTTGTCGCGCGCACTCGACGCCCTCACGCTCGGTGAAGAAAGCGCTGTCAGCCTCGGGGTCGCCTTGTCGCGCGTTCGCATCGCGCTGGTGGCGGCGCTCGCGCTCGCCACCGGCTTGGCGGTGTCGCAGGCAGGCTTGATCGCGTTTGTGGGCCTGGTGTCGCCCCACTTGGTGCGGCGCTTTGCACCGGCGGCGCATGGCTTCACGCTGGTGGCAAGCGCGGCCATGGGCGGCGTGTTGCTGCTTGCCGCCGATGTGCTGGCGCGCAGCCTCACGGCGCCGCAAGAGTTGCCGGTGGGTGTGCTCACCGCGGTGCTGGGTGGCGGCTACCTGCTGTGGCTTTTGCACAGGCGAAAGGTGTGATGAACACGCCGCCATTGCAAGCCGAGAACTTGTCGGTGTCGCTTGGCGGCCGCTTGGTGCTGCGCGAGCTGTCTTTGTCGCTGCAGCCGGGTTGGACGGTCATCGTCGGCCCCAATGGCGCGGGCAAGTCGACGTTGTTGCGCAGCCTCGCGGGCTTGCAATCACTGGCGGGCGGGCGCGTGCTGCTGCACGGTCGGCCCCTCGCGAGCTGGTCGGTGCGCGAGCGAGCGCAGCAGATCGCCTGGCTGGCGCAACAGGGCGGCGCGACCGGCGAGCTCACCGTGCGAGAGATCGTGCAGCTGGGCCGCCTGCCGCAGCTGGGCCTGTTCGCCGAACCGAGCGCGCATGACCACGCTTTGGTGCAGCAAGCGATGGTGGCCGCCGAGTGCCATGCCTGGCCGCACCGGCGGCTGAACGAGCTGTCGGGTGGCGAGCGCCAGCGTGTGTTGCTCGCGCGTGCGCTGGCGGTCGACGCGCCTTTGTTGCTGCTGGACGAACCCACCACCCACCTCGACCCACCCCACCAGGTAGCCCTGGTGCGCTTGTTCAAACGGCTGGCCCAAGACCGCACGGTGGTGAGCGTGTTGCACGACGTGCCGCTGGCCCTGCAGGCCGATCGTTTGGTGATCATGAAAGACGGTGGCGTCGCGGCCGCCGGCCGGGTGGATGACCCGACAGTGCATGATGCGCTCGCTGCGGTGTTCGACCATGCCATTCGCATCGAACGTTTTGGTGACCGTTTCATGGCGCTGCCCAACCTGGACTGATGACCTCTCTCGCAAGCTCCGGCCCCTTCGTTCCCGCCCTGGTGTTGGCCCTTGCGCTGCTGCTCGCCTGGGCCCTGGATGCAATTTTTGGCGAGCCGCCCGATGCCATCCACCCTGTTGCCTGGCTCGGCAAGCTGCTGTGGCCGCTCGGCTGCCGCCTTCGGGTGCTGCAGCCCGGCCCGGCTTTCTGGGGTGGTGCTGCTGTCTGGGTGGTGTTGGCCTGTGGGCTGGGCGGCTTGTCTTGGTGGTTGCAAAAGTGGGTGCTGGGTTTGTCAGCATGGTGGGCCATCCCGTTGCTTGCGCTTCTGCTCAAACCCATGCTGGCCTGGCGCATGTTGCGCGACGAGGTGCTGGCTGTCGAAGACGCGCTCGCCGTTGGCATCGAGCCTGCGCGCGAGCGTTTGTCGCGGCTAGTGAACCGCGACCTGAGCGGCTTCGATGAAGAGGCCTTGCGCGAAACCGCGATCGAAACGCTGGCCGATCGCCTCAATGATTCCGTGGTCGCCCCACTGTTCTGGTTTGCCGTGGCCGGGTTGCCGGGGGCTGTGGTGTACCGCCTTGCGAGCACCATCGACGGCATGTGGGGCAACCGCGGTGTGTGGGAGTGGGCCGGCAAATGGGCTGCGCGTGCCGATGACGTGCTGTCATGGCTGCCGGCGCGCATTACCGCGCTCAGCCTGTACCCGGCTTGGCGCTCTTCCAACTGGCGCTCGCTGCGGCGGCAGGCAGGCCGCACGCCGTCACCCAATGGCGGCTGGGCCATGGGCGCCATGGCCTTGCGGTTGGGCGTGCGCCTGGCCAAGCCCGGCGTGTACGTGATCAATGAAACCGGCGCCTCGCCGTCGGCGCGCAACATGGCGCAGGCCTTGGGCCACGCCACCATGGCCGCCTGGGCCGCCATGGTGCTGACGGTGTTGTCGTGGGTGGCGCGGGCACTGTAGGCGGCCGGGCAGCACGCCGCGGCTACAGCGCCGGCGTGAGTTTCTTCAGCAACTCAGGCGGCGCCGAGTCGCAGTAACGCAGCACCTGGCACTGCTCGCACAGCGGCTTGCGCGCCTGGCACACATAGCGGCCATGCAAGATCAGCCAATGGTGTGCGTGCTGCATGTACGCGGGGGGCACACGCTTGAGCAACCCCATCTCCACTTCGAGCGGGTTTTTTCCCGGCGCGAGCCCGGTGCGGTTGCCCACGCGGAAGATGTGCGTGTCGACTGCCATGGTCGGCTCGCCGAACACCACGTTGAGCACGACGTTGGCCGTCTTGCGGCCCACACCGGGCAGGGCTTGCAGTGCCTCACGGCTGGGTGGCACCTGGCCACCGTGCTGCTCTATAAGGAGGCGGCTGGTCTCGACGAGGTTCCTGGCCTTGTTGCGAAACAGGCCGATGGTCTTGATGTAGTCGCTGACACCGTCGACCCCGAGGGCCAGCATCTTCTGCGGCGTGTTGGCCACCGCGAAGAGCTTGCGCGTGGCCTTGTTCACCCCCACGTCGGTGGCCTGGGCCGATAGCAACACGGCCGCCAGCAACTCGAACGCGTTGGTGTATTCGAGTTCGGTGACGGGGTGGGGGTTGGCGGCCTTCAGCGTGGCGAAGAAGGGTTCGATCAGGGTTGTTTTCATGGGACCGGGTTCGATATAGCGGACAGTGGTACCGTTATTGCTCAGCTGAAATACCAGTCTGTGGCACTTGTTTCAAAGCCTACTCACTTTCTGATTTTTATGCGCCTCAGCATCGTCATCGACAACTACAACTATCGCGAATTCGTCGCCCAAGCCATCGAATCGTCTCTGGCCCAGACACATGATGATGTCGAGTTGATCGTTGTCGACGACGGGTCTACCGACGGGTCGGTCGATGTGATCAATCGTTTCGCCGATCGCATCAAACTGATCGCCAAACCCAACGGGGGTCAGGGCTCAGCCTACAACGCCGGGTTTGCTGCATCCAGCGGCGAAATTGTCATCTTTCTCGACGCCGATGATTGGCTGTACCCCGAAGCGGCCGCAAACGTCGCTGCGGCATGGCATGGCGGGGTGAGCAAGGTTCAATTCCCGCTGTTGATGGTGGATCGCGAAGGGCGCTCGCTGGGCCGGCAGATCCCGCACCACATGCACGACCACCAGGCATTGGCGCTGGTGCGCGAATTCGGTACCTACGGGTCGCCTCCGGGTTCGGGCAACGCCTACAGCGCCAGTTTTCTTCGGCAAGTGTTGCCAATGAGCGAGACCCAGTGGCGCATAGCCGCTGATTCAGTGCCGATTCTGCTGGCGCCCGCCTACGGCGAGGTGGTCACCTTGCCGGCAGCCCAGGGCGCTTATCGACTGCACCGCCCCACTGACGACGGCTCGCTGTTGATGAACAATGCCCCGACGGGGCTGTGGTCGGAGTACGAGCGCGCCGATTCCACCAAGCGCTTCGTGGAGCAGTCACTGTCGCGGCTGAACCAGAAACCGCGCGTTCCTCAGTTGCTCGCGCCTTGGGAGGCGCGGCTTGCGGCCATCTGCCTGCGCTTCGGCGACCAGGACAAAAAAGAGGGCAAGGACAAGGGGGCCATCGCGCCGGGTGCGGCCTCGGTGTCGCGAGGCAAGCTGATGCGCCTGGCGCTGCAATCGGTCTGGCACTGGCCCATGATCGGGCTGGGAATGAAGCTGGTGACCTCGATCTGGATGATGGGTGTGCTGGTTCTTCCTCGCCCGCTGGCACTGCGCCTGGCGCAGTTGCACCGAACATCCACCGGGGCATCAACCGCATGACAAGCGTGTCGCTTCTTCCACAGGCATCCAGCCGGCGCGGTGCGGTGAAAAAAAGCATCGACGAACTTGCCGTGTTCGGGGGTCCACCGGCCTTCGACCACAAGTTGTACGTTGGCCAGCCCAACCTTGGCGACCGCGCCAGCTTCATGCAACGCGTCGAGCGCATCCTCGATTCAAAGTGGTACACCAATCACGGCGAGTCGGTTCGAGAGCTGGAAGCGGCACTGTGCAAGTACCTGGGCGTGAAACACTGCGTGGCAGTTTGCAACGCCACCGTGGGTCTGGAGATCGCCATTCGTGCGATGCCGATGCAAGGTGAAGTCATCATTCCCTCGATGACTTTTGTGGCCACCGCGCATGCCTTGCAATGGCAGCAGATCACACCCGTGTTCTGCGACGTCGCTGAAGATTCCCACGTGCTCGACCCGACTCAGGTGAGGCGTCTCATCACCGATCGCACCACCGGCATCATCGGGGTGCACCTCTGGGGGCGCGCCTGTCCGGTCGAGGAGCTGCAGGCCATTGCCGATGAGCATGGCCTGCACCTGTTGTTCGATGCGGCACATGCGTTTGGCTGTACCCATGGCGGGCGCATGATTGGCGGGTTTGGCAAGGCCGAAGTCTTCAGCTTCCACGCCACCAAGTTCTTCAACACCTTCGAAGGCGGGGCGATCACCACGAACGATGACGAGTTGGCCACGCGCCTTCGGGCGATGGTCAACTTCGGCTTCACTGGCGTTGACGAGGTGTCGTACGTCGGCACCAACGGCAAGATGAACGAGGTCTGTGCTGCGATGGGGCTCGCGTCCATGCGATCCATAGACAACTTCGTGGCAACCAACCGACGCAATCACGAGGCCTATCGCC
>JACMKW010000275.1 GCA_014379885.1 Rhizobacter sp. | reverse complement strand
TACATCGGCCTTGTCGAGGTCGGTGTCGGCCTGGTGCCCGGTGCCGGAGGCCTCGCGTACATCGCGCGCCGCGCCGCGGAGAACGCGGCCACGTCCACCGACAAGGATCTGCTGAAGTTCCTGACCGAGGGCTTCACGGCAGCAGCGATGGCCAAGGTGGGCACCAGCGCGCTCGAGTCGCGCAAGCTCGGCTACCTGCTCGACAGCGACGTGATCGTGCCGCACAAGGACGAGCTGCTCTTCACCGCCATCAACGAAGCCAAAGCCATGGCCAAGGGTGGCTGGCGCGCTCCCGCCAAACGCCTGTTCCCCGTGGCTGGCCGCAGCGGCATCGCCACCATCAAGGGCTCGCTGGTCAACATGCGCGACGGCGGCTTCATCAGCCAGCACGACTTCCATATCGCCAGCCTGATCGCCGAAGTGGTCTGCGGCGGCGACGTGGATGCCGGCACCCTGGTGAGCGAGGAGTACCTGATGACGCTGGAGCGCAAGGCGTTCTGCGCGCTCATCGAGCACCCCAAGACGCAGGAGCGCATCCTCGGGATGCTGTCCACCGGCAAGCCCGTGCGCAACTGATTGATTGATCGATCAGTTCACCATGAGCGAATCCACCCGCCCTCCGAACAAGCTGCAGCGCTCGCTGATGCGGCTGGACGAAGCCCCGGCCTTCATGCGCGGGTTCGTGCAGAACATCATCCTGCGCCGTGCCGTGCCTTTCACGGGCACGGCCGGGGTGAAGTTCGTGTCGCTTGCGCCCGAGCGTGTCGAAGTGCACCTGGCGAACGACCACCGCGTGCAGAACCACATCGGCGGCGTTCACGCCTCGGCCATGAACCTGCTGGCCGAAACGGCCACCGGCATGGTCGTGGGCATGAACGTGCGCGATGACTGCATCCCGCTGGCCAAGGAGCTGAGCATGGCCTTTCGCAAGCGCGCCACCGGTGGGCTCAAGGCCGTGGCCGTGCTCACTGCCGAGCAGCGTGCTGTGATGCAGGCCAGCGACAAGGGCGAGGTTCAGGTCGCCGTCACCGTGACCGATGAGGCCGGCGTTGAGCCGGTCGAATGTGCATTTACTTGGGCCTGGATTCCTTCCAGCCGCCCACCCAAGAATTGAAGGAGTTCACTACCATGGCCAAACAAGTCCAGGAAGCCTACATTGTTGCCGCCACGCGCACGCCCATCGGGCGCTCGCACCGCGGCTTCTTCCGCAACACCCGTCCTGACGACCTGCTGGCCACCACGCTGCGGGCCGTGCTGGCCGCAGCGCCAGGGCTCGATCCCGCGGCCATCGAGGACATCATCTGCGGCTGTGCCATCCCTGAAGCCCAGCAGGGCCTGAACGTCGCGCGCATCGGCGCCGTGCTGGCCGGCCTGCCCACCAGCGTGGGCGGCATCACCGTCAACCGCTTCTGCGCATCGGGCCTGTCGGCCGTGCAGATGGCGGCCGACCGCATCCGCGTGGGCGAGGCCGACGTGATGATCGCTGCCGGTGTGGAAAGCATGAGCATGGTGCCCATGATGGGCAACTCGCCCTCGCTGTCGCCCTCGATCTTCGAGCGCGAAGGCGACGTTGGCATTGCCTACGGCATGGGCCTCACGGCCGAGAAGGTCGCCCAGCAGTGGAAAATCAGCCGCGACGCGCAGGACGAGTTTGCGTTGCAGTCGCACCTGAAGGCCCTGGCCGCGCAGAAGGCCGGCTACTTTGCCGACGAAATCACGCCCATCGAAGTGACCGACCGCACGGCGAACCTGGAAACCGGCGAATCGATCGCCAAGAGCCGCACCGTGAGCCTGGACGAAGGTGCCCGCCCTGACACCACGCTCGAAGGCCTGGCCAAGTTGAAGACCGTGTTTGCCGCGCGTGGCTCCGTCACGGCTGGCAACAGCTCGCAGACCAGCGATGGCGCGGGCGCACTGATCCTGGCCAGCGAAGCGGCCGTCAAGCGCTTCGGCCTCACGCCGCTGGCGCGTTTCGTGAGCTACGCGGCCAAGGGTGTGCCACCGCACATCATGGGCATCGGGCCCATCGAGGCGATTCCTGCGGCGCTGCGCTATGCGGGCCTCAAGCACGAGGACATCGACTGGTTCGAACTGAACGAAGCCTTTGCAGCGCAGTCGCTGGCGGTGATGAACACGCTGGGGCTCGATGCATCGAAGGTGAACCCGATGGGTGGCGCGATTGCGCTCGGGCATCCGCTGGGAGCCACCGGGGCGATCCGGTCGGCGACGGTGGTGCATGCGCTCAAGCGCAACAAGCTCAAGTACGGGATGGTCACCATGTGCGTAGGCATGGGACAGGGAGCCGCCGGCATCTTCGAATCTGTTTGATGTTGGCTGGCTACCGAGCGGGCGATCTGCGTCGTTGGGCGGTGCTCGCCATCCTCACGTACCTCAAGTACGTTCCGGTGGCTCCGCTCCGTCCGCCT
>JACMKW010000274.1 GCA_014379885.1 Rhizobacter sp. | reverse complement strand
GCCGGCGCGGGTGGTGGCGCCGACCAGGGTGAAGGGCTGCAGGTCGAGCTTGATGCTGCGTGCGGCGGGGCCTTCGCCGATCATGATGTCGATCTGGTAATCCTCCAGCGCGGGGTACAGGATTTCTTCCACCACCGGCGAGAGGCGGTGGATCTCGTCGATGAAGAGCACGTCGTTGCGCTCCAGGTTGGTCAGGATGGCGGCCAGGTCCTTGGGCTTTTCCAGCACCGGGCCGGAGGTCTGCCGCAGGTTCACGCCCAGCTCGTTGGCGATGATGTGGCTGAGCGTGGTCTTGCCCAGGCCCGGTGGGCCGAACAGCAGCACATGATCCATCGCTTCGCCGCGCATCTTGGCGGCGCCGATGAAGATTTCCAGCTGCTCGCGTGCCTTGACCTGCCCCACGTATTCGGCCATGCCCTTCGGGCGCAACGCACGTTCGATCGCTTCTTCGTTCGGTGAAGCCGGGGCAGCGCTCACCACGCGGCGCGCGGGCTCGAACTCATCGGTCTGAATGCTCATGCCCGCATTATGAGCAGACCGCCCTGGCACAATCGCGCCCCATGTCTCGTTGCCCAATGCCTCGCCAACCCTGGACCTCGCGCCTTGCCCTGTGGGCAGCCGTGTGCGCACTGCTGCTCAAGGCGGCGGTGCCCATGCTGGCCAGCGCGTCGGCGCAGGCGCAGGGCAAGACGCTGGTCGAGGTGTGCACGGTCTACGGTGTGGCCACGGTCGCGCTGGACGAGCAATCTCCGCAGCCGGCGCCCGAGCATGCCCAGGCCCACAGCGGCGAACATTGCGTGCTCACTGCGCTGGTGGCGTTTGCCGCGCCCGAAGCGCGGCCGCTGGCTTTGCCGGTAGTGCAAGCCGGCGCCGCACCGCCGCAGGCTCATCCCTCGCCCCAGGCACCCGATGCCTGCGCCACCTGGGTTGCCCGCCTGAAGCACGGGCCACCCGCTTTCGCCTGAACCCACCGTCGTTGGCCGGCTGACACGCTGGCCCGTGTGATCGCCTGCGGTTCTGCCCTGGGCCTTGTTCAGGATTTCCCCATGATCCGTTTCAATCGCAGCGCCGTATGGGCGTCGGCACCGCTACCCCGGCAACTCGGTGGGGGCGGTGGTCGACTACCTGACACGCATGCCGACCCGCTTTGAGGCCAGCCGCACGCCCACGCCGGGTTCTGTACCCGATGTGGATCGCTCTGGCACCCCCTGGTACCTGCTGGGCACCGCGAGCCAGAACCACACGGTGCAAGACCACGCAGTACAGGAGCTTGGACAACAGCGACACCAACGGCTTCGCCTACACGGGCGCCTCCAAGTACTTCACCACCGACCTGCGGCTGCGCTGCGTGGTCAACAAACAATGGCAGTTGGCGCTGGGCATAGACAACCTCAACAACTACCAGTACTGGAACTTTCACCCCTACCCGCAGCGCACCTACAGCGCTGAGCTGAAATACGACCTCTGAACCCGGAAACCACGATGAAACTCAAGACCTTGATCACCGTTGCCGCACTTGCCGCAACCTCCCTGTTGGCGCAAGCCCATTCCTTCAAGCTCGGCGCCATCACCATCGGCCACCCCCATGCGCGCGCCACCGCGGCAGGCCAGCCCACGGGCGGCGGCTATCTGAAACTCGAGAACGGTGGCGCCGACGACCGCTTGCTCTCGGCCACGGCCGAGGTTTCCAAGGCCGCGGAGCTGCACACCATGAGCATGGAAGGCGACGTGATGCGCATGCGCCAGGTCGACGCCATCGAGCTGCCCGCAGGCAAGACCGTGGAGCTCAAACCCGGCGGCCTGCACATCATGTTCATCGGCCTGAAAGCCCCGCTCAAGCAAGGCGACAAGTTCCCGTTGAAGCTGAAGTTCGAGAAGGCGGGTGAGGTGACAGTGACGGTGAACGTGGAGGCAGCCGACGCGTCGCACAAGCACTGAACCAGCTCTGCGTGCGAACGCGGAGCGGGCTTTCGTTACCTCAGGCTGAGCGGTGGGAGAAGTGCGAGCGCAGCGAAGCATCCATCAAGCAACGCCCGCGGAGCCGGCTTTGCCGGGCCGCCAGGCGGCGCCCCTTGGGGGCTGAGCCCGGACACGAACTGTCCTGTGGACTGTTCGTGCCTGGCGATGAGCTGGGCCACTGGCCCAGCGCGGCCTGCAAGGCGGCAGCGCCAGCGACTGGGGGGCCTAACTCCGGAGCATGCCCATGGCTTTGACGAGGCTGCGGCGCATGCGGTTGAACGACTTCTGCAGCGTGCCGATTTCGTCCTTGCGCTCTTCAGAGAACTCGGCGAGTGACAGGTCGCCCTGGCTCACGCGCCGAGCGGCGTTGGCCACCTCGCGCACCGGCCGCACCACCAGGCGCTGCAACAGCCAGTTCAGTACCAGGAACAGCACCACGAACACCGCCACCAGCGAACCGATGAAGGTGAAGAAGAGCTGCCTGGCTTTTTCCTGCGGCAAGGCCGTGGGCACGGCCACCACTTGCGCGCCGACGATCTCGTTCAACTGCCAGCCGAAGCCTGCGTTCGGGCCGTATTTGGCGATCAGGCTTTGTGGTGCGGCGGCGGGTGTGCTGTGGCAGGCCAGGCAGGCCGGGTTGGTGATCTTGATGGGGCGGGCCACGTAGAAAAGTTCGCCTTGCGGGCCAGTCGCCTCGCCGGACAACTCGGTGGTGGTGGGCTGGGCACGAAAGCGTTCCACCACCTCGCGTTCCCACGGCGTGGGCTTGTCGCGCGGGTTGGTTGGGTTGAGCGTGGCTTCCTTGTAGCTGTAGCCGGGCTGCTTGGCGGCCAGGCGGGCCAGCGTTTCAGTGACGGCGAAGGCGGGCACCGTTTCGGGCAGGAAATGGCGCTCCAGCATCGGGTCAAGGTGGGGCTTGATGTTGTTCACGGTGTAGTCGCGCACGGCAATGGCCACGTCCATCATGCGTTGCGCGTCACGCACGACTTCGGCGCTGGCATTGTTCTGCACCAGGCGGTACACCGTACCGCCGGCCACTGTCAATGCGATCACAAACAGCAACGCGAACACCAAGTTGAATCTCAGCTTCAGGTTCATGAAGGGTCTCTGCTGATCTAAAAAACGGGTGGCGTGGGCGGCTTGGCCCGCGCCCGATCACGGCCTTCAGGCGTCGGGGTGAGACCGGGACGACACGGTGGAATGGCGAAACCTGGCCCGCTGTTCTTCGCCTTCGATGTGCGCTTCGAGCCGGTGCAGCAGTTCGTCGACCGAGTCGGCGCGCTGGAATTCGTTTTCCAGCAGCAGGTCGGCGATCGGGCCCAACTCGTGGGCCAGGGCATCGCGAAGCCGGTCGCGCTGAGCCGGGGTGATGCGAAAGCTGCGATGCAGTGGGGCATCGAGCGCTGCCGGCAGGGTGGTGTCCAGCTCGCCGGGGGTGGTGTCATCAGCCTCTGTCCTGCGGCGTGTGGCCCAGGAGGCCAGCCACTCGTGGCGTTCTTGCACGTTGAGCAACAGGCGGGCAGCAGAGGCCATGAATTCGTCTTCGCTGCGGGCATGGGCGGCACAACGCAGCAGGTGGGGCTTGACGTTGGTGTTCAAGCGCTTGCGCAGTGAACGCTCCACGCGGGCGAGTAGACGAGGGTTGATCAGATCGGCCATGTACCTGTGCGGTAACGCTGCGGAGTGCGCACGAATTCTATGGTGCGGCGTCTCTGGGCAAGCGGCTAATTCAGGGGCAGCCCCCGTGACCCAATGCAATGTGTAAGCAAACTTTGCCCGGCTGTGCAGCGAGCGAACAGTGGCTATTTGGCGAGTGACTTGAGTGCCAGTTTGATGCCATCGCTCACGCCCACGTCCGCGGGCAGGCTCTTCAGCGCGAGTGCGGCTTCGCGGTCGCTGTAGCCCAGGGCCACCAGGGCTTGCAGGATGTCGGCCTGTGCGTCGCTGGCCACACTGGCCGGCAGGGCGAGGTCGGCCCCCAGCTTGCCTTTCAGTTCCAGCAGCAGGCGCGCCGCCGAGGCCATGAACTCGTCTTCGTTGCGGGCGTGGGCTGCACAGCGCAGCAGGTGGGGCTTGACGTTGGTGTTCAAGCGCTTGCGCAGCGAACGCTCCACGCGGGCAACGAG
>JACMKW010000273.1 GCA_014379885.1 Rhizobacter sp. | reverse complement strand
CGTGCTGCCGCTGCAATTCAAGGGCCACGACTCCTGGCAGACGCTGGAGCTCACCGGCGACGAAACCTTTGACGTGCTGCTGGGCACCGAGCTCAAGCACCAGCAAGACGCGACGCTCGTGGTGCACAAGCTCGACGGCACCCAGCGCGACGTGCGCGTCACGCTGCGCATCGACACGCCGATCGAGGTCGATTACTACAAGCACGGCGGCATCTTGCCCTTCGTGCTGCGGCAGTTGCTGGCGGCGTAAGGCGCGATGGCGGAGCCGTTCAAGAACCTGCTGAACACACAAGTCGTTCGCAACATCGGCCTGCACTTGCAGCGTGCGTGGGGCGGCTTCGACCGCAAGCGCTTCGAGGCGCAGGCCATCCGGGGGCTGGACGCGCTGGAGATGAAAGCCCGCACACGGCACATCTGTGATGCGCTCGAGGGCACGCTGCCGCCTGACTTCAGCGCGGCCGCCGACGTGATGGAAGCTGCACTGGCCAGCATGGACGAACTGACCGACCACACGCTGGACGGTCCCGCGGGAGCTCTCGACGACGGCCTGGCCGGCTGGGCCGTGTGGCCGCTCACGGAGTACGTGGCTCGTCACGGTTTGGCCGACACGCCGCGCGCTTTGCTTGCCTTGCATGCCATGACCCAGCGCTTCACCGGCGAGTGGGCGATTCGCCCGTTCATCCTGCACCAACCCGAGTTGAGCTTCGCGGCGCTGCACGCGTGGGCCGCAGACCCGAGCCCGCATGTGCGCCGCTTGGCCAGCGAGGGCAGCCGCCCGCGCCTGCCTTGGGGCGTGGTGCTCAAACCGTTGGTGACCGACCCATCGCCCACCCTGCCCTTGTTGCTCAGGCTGATGGACGACCCAAGCCCGTATGTGCGGCGCAGCGTGGCCAATCACCTGAACGACATTGCCAAGGACCACCCGCACGTGGTGGAAGCCTGGTTGCTTGAACACCTGCCGGGCGCGTCACCGCAACGCCAGGCGCTGCTGAAGCATGCGAGCCGCACGCTGGTCAAGCGTGGGCATGCGGGCGTGATGGGGGCTTGGGGGGTGGGCGAGCGTTTCAAGGGCCGTGTTGCCCTGGCCTTGTCGTCGGACCGGGCCCAGGTGGGTGACGCGCTGCAGCTTCTGCTGAACATCCGCTCCACAGCCAAGAGCGCGCAACGCCTGGCGATCGACTATGCGGTTCACCATGTGAAGGCCAGCGGCGATACCTCGGCCAAGGTGTTCAAGGGCTGGGTGCTCGACTTGGCACCGGGCGAAGCGCGAGAGCTGCTGAAAAAGCACTCGCTCAAGCTCATCACCACGCGCCGCTACCACGCGGGACTGCACCGCATCGAGGTGCTGATCAATGGGCAACCGGCGAGTGAGGCGAGCTTCGAGTTGCGCCTGAAGGGCTGATCGTCAGCGCAGTTGCTGCGCGAACAGCGCCTCTGAGAACCCGACCGTCACCTCACCCGCGCGCCACTCCACCACGGGGCGTTTGATGACGCTGTGCTGGCGCAGCATCAGCGCGCGGGCCGAAGCGGCGTCAACAACGGCGGCCTTGTCGGCGTCAGGCAACTTGCGCCAGGTGGTGCCTTGGCGATTCACCAGCTTTTCCCAGCCAACAGCCTTGAGCCAGTTGTCGAGCTGCGGCGCGGGCACGCCTTGTTTTTTGAAATCGTGCCAGGTGATGTCTGCGCCTTGTTCGGCCAGCCAGGCGCGCGCTTTTTTTACGGTGTCGCAGTTGGGAATGCCGTAGAGGGTGATGCTCATGGAAGCTCAGGTCAATCGTTGTCTCGGATCTTGCCCACGTCGCACATCGGGTCGGGGCCATAGGCAGTGTCCACCACCTTACCCTGCGGGTCGATGCCGACCTGGAACCACTGGCAGAACGGCGTTTCGTAGCGGTAAGCCCATACGGTCTGCTTCACGTGCCAGCCCACGACGTACTGCTCGGAGGCATGGCCAATTTGCAACAGCACTTCCGCCGAGTCCATGCCGGCGCGAATGGTGTTGAAGCGGGCTTCGGTCAACACCTGCTCCCAGCGCAGCAACCCGCCTTGTGAGTCGAACTCCAACATGTAGGTGTGTTTGCCGAAGGGGCCGCGGGCGAACTCAAGGCGGCGGCCGCCTGCGGGCAGCGACGCCTCACCGGTGGGTGTACCCATGGCACGGGTGGTGGCTTCGATGCTGGCACCGGGTGTCAAAGATTGAGGCCCGTATGACGAGCAGGCTGAGAGCAGACAAGCCAGCAGCGCGGGCAAGCGTTGCGTGTTCATGGAGCGCCTCCGTCGGATTGCGGGTCGGGCAAGATGCCCAGCGAGGCCTGCCAGTTTACGCAGGCGAGGTGGCCGAGATTCCCGCAGGGTCGGCGGATGTTCAGGCCGCCGTCTGGCGCCGACGAATCACGCCTTGGTGGCTCCGAGCATCGCCTGGGTTTCCTTCTGCGAGAGCTTGAACACGCTCACCACATCGACCAGGCGCTCAGCCTGCTCGCGCAGGCTTTCGGCCGATGCCGTGCTTTGCTCCACCAGCGCGGCGTTCTGCTGCGTCATGTGATCGAGCGTGGTCACCGACTGGTTGATCTGCCCGATGCCCGAAGACTGTTCGGTCGAGGCGCCGGCAATGTGGTTCACCAGCTCGGTCATGCGGCGCACTTGCAACACCACGTCCTGGATCGTCTTGCCTGCCGAGTTGACGAGCTTGGAGCCGTTGTCGACCTTGTTCACGCTCTCGGAGATCAGCGTGCGAATCTCTTTCGCCGACTGCGCGCTGCGCTGCGCGAGGCTGCGCACTTCACTGGCCACCACCGCAAAACCACGGCCCTGCTCGCCGGCACGCGCGGCTTCCACCGCGGCATTGAGCGCGAGGATGTTGGTCTGGAAGGCAATGCTGTCGATCACGCCGATGATCTCGGCGATCTGCTTGCTCGACTTGGTGATGACGTCCATGGTGGCGATCACCTCGCTCACCACCTTGCCACCGGTTTCCGCCGCCGCGCTCGCCGTGGCCGCCACCTGGCTGGCCTGGCGGGCCGTGTCGGAGTTGTTGCGCACGGTGACGTTCATCTGCTCCATCGAGGCTGCCGTTTCCTGCAGGCTGCTGGCCTGGCTTTCGGTGCGCGCCGACAGGTCGAGCGTGCCGGCCGCAATCTCGGAGGTGGCACGCTTCATGAGGCCCACGCCGTCGCGCACGTCGAGCACGGTGGCGCGCATGTTCAGGCTCATCTGCGTCAGCGCGCGCATCACATCACCGACCTCGTCGCTGCGCTGGCTGACCATCCGCGAGCCCAGGTCGCCGGCAGCAATCTGGTTGGCAAAACGGGCGGCTTCACGAAGCGGCAGCACGACGCTGCGAAAGAGGTACCACCCCAAAGCAACGGTGGCGCCCAGCAGGCTGGCAGCGCCTCCCCAGAACGACGGGTCGCTCAAGCTGGCGCCACTGGCCATGAGCGCGCCTATGCCGACCGCATTCATCGCCGCCATGGCAGCCCAGATCCGCCCTTTCAAGCCCAACTCGCGCATCCACAGCAGCGTCTTGCCAGTCGTGTTGGCAGTGAAGGCACGGCCATGGCGCAGCATCAGCTTCTTGTGCTTGCCGTCGAGCATGAGCTTGTACAGCGGCTCGATGTGCGCGATCTCTTCGCGGGTGGGCTTGCTGTGCACCATCAGGCTGCCAACAAACCTGCCACCCGAGTAGATCGGCGAGATGTTCAGGCGCAGCCAGTAGTAGTCGCCATTCTTGCGTCGGTTCTTGATGATGCCCGTCCACGGCGATCGCGTGACACGGATGGCATAGCCCATGTCCATCACCACCTGCGGCGGGTTGTCCCGGTGCATCATCTTGGCCGCCGCCGTGCCCTTGAGCTCGCCCCATTCGTAGCCGCAAGCCTTCAGATAGCTAGGGTTGGCGTACACAAAATTGCTGCCCTTGTCGCCCACCAGCACGAGCAGGTCGGCGTCGTCGAGTACGTACTCTTTAGGGGTGTGGCTCATGTCGGTCATAGCATCCACTTCATGCTGGTGGGGTATCCCGTCGCGTTGATCGCTGTACTGATCAGTCCCTGCCTGTTCGCACGACTGTCCGGCATCACGCAAAACCAAGGCGCACGCCAGCCAAGTCAGTCGTACATCGGAGTTTTCGGCGCCAGCGAGCCGCGCTTGAGAGACTTCGTAACAGTTTTGTGCTTCAGCCCAAGGTACCAAGCGGAGCGGTCACGCAACGCCGGAAAAGGGCGTGAAATCAGCCGTACCTCGCAGCAAGCGCAGGACGTGAAAAAGCCCTTGGAGCTTGCGCGCCAAGGGCTTGATTCACTGAAACTGGTGGGCCCTGAGGGATTCGAACCTTCGACCAACGGATTAAGAGTCCGCTGCTCTACCAACTGAGCTAAGAGCCCGCTCTAAATCTTCAAAAAAGAATCTGGTGGGTTGTGCGGGATTCGAACCCACGACCAACGGATTAAAAGTCCGCTGCTCTACCGACTGAGCTAACAACCCGTAAAGCCCACGAGTATAACTGGCCCCAACAAGTCGCTTCAAACAATTCGGCGAAGCAAAGATTGTAGCGCGTCTCCGGCCGCCACAAAACCGAAGCTTGCGGTGACTACAACACTCGACCCATACCCATGGCAATTCAGGCTGCCGTCAACCTCACAGGCATCGTCATTGACAGGCGGCGCCACCGGCTCGCGCGAAAACACACAGCGCACACCCATCGCTCCACTGCGCGCCGCGCCATATTGCTTACGCAAGCGCTGCCGCAACGAGGCGAGCAAGGGGTCGTGCGTGACGAGCGCGAGATCATCCACCTCGATCGCCTGCGCACACTGCTTGCCACCAGCCGCCCCAACACACACCAGCGGCAGCTTGTGCTGTATCGCCCAATGCGCCATCGCGGTCTTGGCATGAACCTGATCGCAGGCGTCAATGAGCACGTCTATCGGCCGCGGTAACAGAGCGGGCCAGTTGTCGGCCGTCACGAAATCATCGACCAGGCGCACATCGCAGCCAGGGTGGATATCGGCGATGCGTTCGCGAAGCGCCTCACCCTTGGCCTTGCCGAGTGTTGCGCCCATCGCCTGCACCTGGCGGTTGATGTTGGACTCGGCCACGTGGTCCATGTCGAACAGCGTCAACTCGGCCACACCGCTGCGCGCCAAGGCCTCGACCGACCATGAGCCCACGCCACCCAACCCCACCACGCCCACGCGCGCGGCGCGCACCGCCTGGTAACCCGTCTCGCCGTACAGGCGACGCAGCCCACCGAAGCGTCGCTCCAAGTCAGGGGCCAGTAGATCGAGCGCAGCGCTCACGGCTCAGCGCTACTTGATCGAAGCAAGGCGCTCCTTGCCTGCCTGGGCCGCCTCGGATTTGGGGTAGGTCTTGAGCAATTCGTCGAGCGTGCGGCGTGCGCCTTTTGTGTCTTTCAATTCCATCTGGCAGTTGACGACCGCCAGCAACGACTCGGGCGCACGCGGGTGGTCGGGCGCCGTCGTGACCAGGCTGCGAAACGACACCATCGCCTCTTTGTAGTCGCGCATGCCGTACTGCGCATTGCCCAGCCAGAAGAGAGACGAAGCCTTGTAGCCACTGGCCGGGTAGCGGCGGTTGAAGCCCGCAAGCGCAGAGGCCGCAGCGGAGAAATCGCCCTTGCGCAACACGGCCATGCCTTCTTCGAACTGGCGGCGCTCCTCCGGGTCGACAAGAATTTCTTTGCCATCGACCGAGACTTTTTGCGGCTCGAGCTTGCGAATGCGGTCTTCGACACCTTGCTGTGCATCTTTTTGCAGGCGCTGCAGCTCGACCACGTCGCGGGTGAGTTGCTCGTCTTGCCCGCGCAGCTTGGCCATTTCAGTGCGCATGACTTCAAGCTGGTTATTGAGGTCGAGCAGGCTGCGCTTGAGCTGGTTGATCTGCTCCAGCAACTGTGCGGTGTTCTCGGCCTGCGCGGCCTTCACGCGCGCTTCGCTCTGCTCCTGCCGCTGGCGCATGTCGAGGATGGCCTTGCGGGCCTCGTCGTCATCGAACAGGCCCGCCTGCGCTGCCGGTGCGGCCAGCGCCAAGGCGAGCAGCCACGCCGCGGGACGACTAGATGGCATCACGAGCGCGCGAGGCATCGTCAACACTCAGCGGTTGTTGAGTTCGGCGCGGCGGTTTTTGGCCCACGCCGTTTCATCGCTGCCCTGCACCGCCGGGCGCTCTTTACCAAAACTCACGGCCTCGACCTGGCCATCATTCACACCCAGCAGCTTGAGCGCCTTGGCGACCGACTCGGCGCGCTTCTGGCCGAGCGCAAGGTTGTACTCGCTGCCGCCGCGGTCATCGGTGTGGCCTTCGATCGCCAGCTTCTTGACGCGGTCGGTCGACAAGACCTTGCCCTGGGCTTCCACCACGGGGCGGAATTCGTCCTTGATCACGAAGCTGTCGTAGTCGAAATAAACCACCTTGGCCGCTTCAGTTGACGAGGCGCCCTTGCTCAGGTCGACGCTGGCCACCTTGCTGGGCGAATTGCCGCCGGTGGTGGAGCCCGAACCACCGGTACTGCTGCCCGGGGTGCGTGTTTCGACGGGGGCCGGCTTGTCGTCGAGCTTGACGTTCGAGGCACAGCCCGCGAGAAAAGCCGAAGAAATCGCAGCAATGAGAGCGAGGCGGGACATGTTCATGGTGGTTCTCCTGTCGTCGTGAAAATGGACTAGCAAATTCGGTGCAAGGGCCAGCGCCTGTTCGCGGTGATTGGGCGCTAGCGCCCGAAAGGGCCCCAAGCGGGTTCGCGCACATCAGGAAACCGCGACTCCAGCTTGGCCTTGATCTTGCCGTCGAGCGTGGTCGTCATCAAGGTGTCGCGCCCGTTGACCCTGGTGGCGTAGATGATCAGCTTGCCGTTGGGCGCGAAGCTCGGGCTCTCGTCGTCGGTGCTTTCGGTGATGGCTTGCGGTGCGCCTGGCTTGCCCACTTCACCCACATACAACTTGAAAGCCCCGTTCTGGCGGGAAATATAGGCGAGGTATCGACCATCCGGGCTGAGCGCGGGGCTGATGTTGTAGCCACCAGTAAAGCTCACGCGTTCGGGCGTGCCGCCCGCCACCGGCACCCGGTAGATCTGCGGGCCGCCACTGCGGTCGCTCACGAAGTAGATCTGCCGCCCGTCCGGCGAAAACACGCCTTCGGTATCGATGGACGGACTGTTGGTAATGCGGCGCGGGTTCTCGCCATTGCGCCCTACGATGTAGAGCTGCGAGCCACCTTCGCGGCTCAGTGTGACCACCAGCGACTGACCATCGGGCGACCACGAGGGTGCGCTGTTGGAGCCTTTGAAAGCGGCAATCTTGCGGCGCTTTCCGGTGGCAATGTCTTGCGCAAAGATTACTGCCTTCTGGTCTTCGAAGAACGACACGTAGGCCAGCTCCTGCCCGTCGGGCGACCAGGCGGGCGAGATGATGGGGTCGTTGCTGCTGATCATCGAGTCGCCGCCCAGGCCATCAGCAAAGTCGACCCGCAACGAAAAGCGCCGGCCCGAGCGGGTGACGTAGGCAATGCGGGTTGAAAACACGCCCTTGTCGCCCGTGAGCTTTTCGTACACCACGTCGGCAATGCGGTGTGCGGCCGCGCGCAGGTCGGCAGGCAATGTCGTGATGCTCCCATCTGCGAGCACCTTGCCCTTGACAACGTCCCACAGCTTGAAGCGCACGTCGAAGCGACCGTCGGCCAAGCGGGTGACCGAGCCGCCCACCAACGCATCAGCCGCGCGGGAGCGCCATTCGCTCATCTGAGGCTGGGCTGCCTCGTCGAGCACTTGATTGGCCTCGATGTTGCGGAAGACGCCTGAACGCTCCAAATCAGAGCGAACGATGGCCGACAGGCTCTGGGTGGTGCGGTCTTCATCGCGAAAGCGGGCGATGGCAATGGGCACCTGGGTGGCGCCCACGCCAGAGATTTCGACCCGGAACTGCGCCTGAACCGTGACAGGCAGCCCGAACCACAACGGCAGCAACATGAGGAGTCGAAAAATCGAATTGCGCATAGGGGATGGTGCTGAAGAGTTGCGCAGAGACGGCCACTGCGAATCGTAGACAATGCCGATGATAGATGGAGCCCTACACGACAACATGCTGAAGCCGCCGACATTGACTGTCGTGATCGTTGCAAAAAACGAGGCCCGCAACATCGCAGAGTGCGTAGCCAGCGCGTCGTTTGCCAATGAAGTCTTGGTGCTTGACTCTCGCAGCAGCGATGAGACCGTGGCGTTGGCTGAGCAGGCGGGTGCGCGAGTGGTACAGACCGATTGGCCTGGCTATGGCCCTCAGATTGCGCGGGGCTTCTTGATGGCGCAATGCGATTGGGTGCTGTCGCTCGACGCCGATGAGCGCATCTCGCCTCGCTTGCGCGACGAGGTGCTCGCAGCGATTGCCAAGCCAGCGCACGCCGGCTACCGGATTCCGCGCATTTCTGAGTTCTGCGGCCAGTTCATCCGGCACAGTGGTTGGCGGCCTGACTTCACGCTGAGGCTGGGGCGGCGCGAGGTCTCTGGCTTCACCGACCACTTCTTGCACGCGCACATGACCGTGCATGGCAGCGTGGGCGACCTCACCGAGAGCTTGATCCACTACAGCTACCCTGACCTGCACGACGTGCTGGAAAAGCTGGACCGCTACTCCAGCGGCCATGCCCGCGACATGTTCAGCCGCGGCAAGCAAGGCAGTCTGACGAAAGCGTTGATCCATGGGTGGTTTGCGTTTTTCAGAACCTACGTTCTGCGTCTAGGGTTTCTGGACGGGCGCCACGGCGTGATGCTGGCCATCTACAACGCCGAGTACACGTACTACAAATACTTGAAACTGATGCTTCTCAAGAGTCCGCCAAGCCGCCCGGAGTTCCCTGGATGATTGAAGTAAGCCCCTTGCCGCTGAAACAGCGCCTGCTGCGCATTGCGCCTTACTTCGCCAACTGTGGGCGGGGTATTGTTCTGGTCGCCATAGGCTCCATCATTGGCGCGGCCACGGAACCCGTGATTCCGTACTTGATGAAAGGCTTCTTCGACAGCGGCAGTTTCAAATCTCCGACCTTTCCGCTGTGGATGATCCCCGCGACCATCGTCAGCCTATTCGCCGTTCGAGGCCTTGCAGGCCTGGTGGCTCAATACGGGTTGGCCTGGGCTGCCAACCGCGGCACACAAGCCTTGCGCAGCGCCATGTTCGACCGGCTGATGACGGTTCACCCCTCCCTCTTCAGCAACAACACCGCCAGCTCACTGACCGGTACGCTCACCTACGAGGCCCAGGGCGGGGCCGCCATGTTGATGGGCTCGGTTCAAACCCTCATACGTGACTCTTTGACACTGGTGGCGCTGCTTGGCTATCTGCTGGTTCTGAATTGGCAACTCACGCTGTTCGTCGGCCTGCTGTTTCCGGCCATCGCCCTTGTGATGCGCGTGCTCGGCAAACGCCTGCACAGGCTCACCATCCAAGGCCAGAACGCGACCAACGACCTCGCTTATGTGGTCGAAGAAAACGTCCTGGCCTGGCGCATCGTCCGCCTGCATGGTGCGGCGCGTTCACAGGCAAAGCGCTTTGAAAAGGGCAGCGACACCCTGCGTCGGCTGTCAATCAAGTCGACCATGGCAGCCGCCACCATGACGCCCATCACGCAGCTGATTGCAGCCTGCGGCCTGTCGGCATTGGTTGTCGCCGCGCTCTGGCAGGGTGGCGCCAGCGGAAGTGGCTCGACGGGTGGGTTCATCGCCTTCATCACCGGCATGATGATGCTGCTCGCCCCAATCAAACACTTGTCGGAAGTCGCCGGGCCGATCACGCGTGGCCTGGCCGCCCTCGAGCGCGGTGTGGCCTTGATCAAGGATGCCCCTGTCGAACAAGGCGGGGGGTTCAACCCGGGCCGTGCGCGCGGCGAGATTGAGCTGCGCAATGTGGGCCTGCGCTACAAGAGTGACCAGGCCCCAGCGCTGGAGGGCGTGTCTCTGCGGCTTGCCGTGGGGGAGACAGTGGCGCTCGTGGGCCCGTCGGGTGCAGGCAAGTCGACGCTGGTGAACCTGCTGCCGCGTTTCCTGGAGCCCACGAGCGGTGATCTGCTGCTCGATGGCCAACCCCTGGGCAGTTGGGATGTAGCCGCATTGCGCCGCCAGTTTGCGCTGGTGAGCCAAGACGTTGTGCTCTTCAACGACACCGTGGCAGCCAATGTCGCACTGAGCGCGGGTGACGCATCCGAGATCGACCGCGAGGCCGTGCGTCGGGCACTGAAAGCGGCCAACATGCTGCAGTTCATCGAGAGCCTGCCGCAAGGCCTGGACACAATGATCGGCCACAACGGCAACCAGCTGTCAGGAGGGCAGCGCCAGCGTTTGGCCATCGCCCGAGCCATCTACAAGGACGCGCCCATCCTGATCCTCGACGAAGCCACCTCGGCGCTCGATTCGGAGTCAGAGCGGCTGGTGCAAGAGGCACTGGAGGCACTGATGCGCGGCCGCACCAGCCTCGTCATCGCCCACCGCTTGGCCACCATCAAAGCGGCCGATCGGGTGCTGGTGCTAGAGGGTGGCCGGATCGTTGAACAGGGCACGCACGCCGAGCTGCTCGCGCTCAACGGTCTCTTCGCGCACCTGCACTCACTTCAGTTCAAAGCCAGCGCAGATTCGAGCACTGAGGCCGCGCAAGGATGACACGCCTGAGCATCATCACCGCGGTGCACAACCAGCTGGCAGTGAACCGCTGGTATGTGGAGCACTTGAAACGTTGCACCCGGCTGCCCTACGAACTGATCGTGATCGACAACGCATCGACCGATGGTTCTGCCGAATTCTTTGAGCAAGCGGGCGCCAAGGTCATCCGTAACAGCGCCAACTATTCCTACCCCTATACCCAGAACCAGGGCATTGCCGTGGCCCAGGGCGAGTGGTTGGCCTTTCTCAACAACGACATCGTCGTGCCCGATGCCTGGGACACCCGCCTGCTTGCCAGCGCAAAACGCAACGGCCTCGACACCTTGACCGTGTGCGGCGTCGAGCGCGTCGAAACCCCTGAGGCCACGCAAGTGCTGCGCCGTCGCTGGAAGCGTGCGGCCTTGCCCGTGCGCCTGTTCGGCGCTAGACAACCCTGGCTCGCTTTGTCACACCGCTGGATGTACGGCAACTGGCAGCGCTTCACCCAAGATCGCACCAGGCGGTTCGAAGGCCGCGTTCTTGAAGGTTATGTGGGCAACTCGGTGCTGATGAACCGGCGCGCACTCGACCTGGTCGGCCTGTGGGACGAGCGCATCCAGGCGGCCGACGCCGATCTCTTCTTGCGTGTGAAGAAGCGCGCTGTCGATCATGGCGACATCAAACCCGTGCACATCGCACTTGATGTCTTTGTGCACCACTACATTCGCATCACCATGCGCGCCAAGCCGCCCGCCTTTGCTGACGCTGCTCGCCTGATCCCGATCGAACAAAAGTGGAGCCCGGAAGAAGCTCACCGACTGAGGGTCGGGGCATGACGGCCTCCATCAGCGGCTTCACCTTTTTGCGCAACGGGGCCAAGCTGGGTTTTCCGTTCCAAGAGTCGATCCGCTCGCTGCTGCCGCTGGTTGATGAATTCGTGATCGCCGTGGGGCGCGGCGAAGACGACACGCGGGAGCGCTTGCTCGCCATCGGCGACCCGAAAATCCGCCTCATCGACACGCTCTGGAACGAGCGCATGTCAGAACGAGGCTTCGTTTATGCCCAGCAGAAGATGATTGCCCAATACGCGTGCACCGGCGACTGGGCCTTCTACCTCGAAGGCGACGAAGTGCTGCACGAGGGCGAGCTGGCCGCGATTCGTGCCGCTGTCGACCACCACCACGGCAATGCACAGGTCGAGGCGTTGGTGTTCGACTACCTGCACTTCTACGGCTCGCCGCACTGGCTTGCGGTCAGCCCCGCTTGGTACCGTCGCGAGTGCCGACTCATCCGAAACACCATCCGCAGTTACGCACCCGATGGCCAGTTCTGGGTGGTGATGGACAAACACCGCCAAGGCCGCCATCCGCGAGCCGCCTTGGCCAACGCGCACATCTACCACTACGGGCACGTGCGGCGCACCGACTACATGCAGGCCAAGATGGATCAAGTCAGCAAGTACTGGTCGCACGGTGCACCCAAGGTTCACTACGGCAACATCGACGCGCAGGCGCTGCGCCCCTACACCGGCACGCACCCCGCCGTGATGCAAGGCTGGCTTGCAACCGAAGCCGAGCACCATTTCACTCCCAACCCAGCCCACCAGCTGACACCGCGCGAGCGCAAGCACCGCTGGTCGATGGTGCTGGAGCGTTGGTTCGGCTGGGACTTGAGCCGCAAGCACTACCGCCTGGTGGCCTAGGCGGCAGTGCGCAACATCGGTATCAGCCTGGGCAAGCTGGATTCACTCAGCGACGGCCTCGGCGAGTTCTCCACCCAGATCTGTGAGCGCATCGCGGCCGCAGCGCCGGCATGGCGTGCCGAGGGCGTGCAGTTTCACCTGCACATGCCGCGGCAGTGGCACGGGCGTTTCGGCAATGGCGTGTCGTATCTCGACACGCTTTCTTCGCAAGGCTACTGGCACTGGCAGGGCTGGCGTCGCTTCACCGGCTGGCACGGCTTGAATCAGCTAGGCCGCGTGGGGCCGCCGCTGTTCACGCAGCACTCGCTGCTGACCATTCACGACCTGAACACGCTCTACCACGACGACGAACGCACACGTCGAAAGTCGCTGAACAAGCTCAAGGCGAGGTTGTGCAAGTTCGACGAAGTCAGCACCCTCACCCACCATGTCGAAGGCGACATCCGAACGCACCTCGGTTGGCAAGGGCCGGTCAGCGTCATTCCAAATGGGGCACGCGACCTCACTGCGCATCCGCAAGAGGCCGTCGAAGGTTTGTCGCCCGGCCGCTTCTTGCTGCACCTGAGCCGCATGGCCGCCTGGGCACGCAAGCGGTCTGAATCGGCGTTGCGCGGGCTGGCAAACCTGTGCGTGGTGCAAGAGGTCAGCGATGCCCAGAAAACCTGGCTCTATGCCAACTGCCAGGGCT
>JACMKW010000272.1 GCA_014379885.1 Rhizobacter sp. | reverse complement strand
TGACGACGACGGCGAAGACAACGATGATCAGGTTGCTGCCCATCAGCGGTGTGATCTGGATCACCGGCGCGGCCAGCACGCCGGCTATCGCCGCCAGCCCGGCGCCGGCGCCGTAGGTCAGCATCACCATCAACGGCACGTTGATGCCGAAAGCCTGCACCAGCGCCGGGTTCTCGGTGCCAGCGCGCAGCGTGGCGCCCAGGCTCGTCTTCTCGATCAGGATCCAGGTGCCCAGACACACGGTCAGTGAGGCCAGCACCACCCACGCACGGTAGTTGGGCAGCACCATGAAGCCGAGGTTGGTGGCGCCTTGCAGTGCCTCGGGCACAGGGTAAGACTGGCCTGACACGCCGAACTGCTCGCGGAACAGGCCCTCGGCGATGAGCGCGAGACCGAAGGTGAGCAGCAGCCCGTAGATCGGGTCGAGCTTGTAGAGGTGCCTGAGCAGCGTGCGTTCGATCACCACCCCCAACGCGCCGACGACCAGCGGCGCAATGACGAGCGCAAACCAGTAGTTGAGCCCGAACTTCTCCAGGCTGAACCACGCCACATAGGCGCCGATCATGTAGAGCGCGCCGTGGGCGAAGTTGACGATGCCCAGTAGCCCGAAAATCACCGCCAGGCCGAGGCTCAGCATGGCGTAGAACGAGCCATTGACCAGGCCGAGCAAGAGCTGGCCGAGGAAAGCCTGAATCGGAATGCCGAAGATTTCAGTCATGGAGCGTGCCGGGGCAAAGCTGTTCAATTGGCTCCGTTCGCCCTGAGCTTGTCGAAGGGTGCGCTGTGCACGGCGCCGGCTTCGACAGGCTCAGCCCGAACGGAGATCGGGCCAGAGCGAACGGATTTGTCACGTCACTTCCACAAAGCGCACTTGGTATCGGCTTTGGCGGTGAAGGCATCCTCGCCCTTGATCACCTGAACCACGTTGTAGTAGTCCCAAGGTTCCTTCGACTGCTCGGGCGTCTTCACCTGCATCAGGTACATGTCGTGCACCATGCGGCCGTCCGGGCGAACGTAGCCCCCCTTGGCGAACACGTCGTTGATCTTCGAAGCGCGCATGTGCGCATTGACCTTGCTGGTGTCGTCGGTCTTCAGCGCCTTCACGGCCATGAGGTACTGCAAGGTGGCGGAGTAGTCGGCCGCCTGGATGGACGAAGGCATGCGCTTCATCTTCTCGAAGAACTTGCGGCTCCAGGCACGCGTCTCGGCGTCACGGTTCCAATACCAGCTGTCGGTGAGGTACATGCCTTGGGTGGTTTTCAAGCCCAGCGCGTGCACGTCGTTGATGAACATCAGCAGGCCCGCGAGCTTCATGGTCTTGGTGATGCCGAACTCGTTGGCTGCCTTGATGCTGTTGACCGTGTCGCCGCCCGCATTGGCCAGACCCAGAATTTGCGCTTTGCTCGACTGCGCCTGCAGCAGGAAGGAGGAGAAGTCGCTCGCCGACAGCGGGTGCTTCACGGTGCCAACCACGGTGCCACCGGCAGCATTCACGACCTTGGACGTATCAGCTTGCAGCGCCGCGCCGAACGCGTAGTCGGCCTGCAGGAAGTACCAGCTCTTGCCGCCCGACTTCACGACCGCGCCGCCCGTGCCCTTGGCCAGCGCCACGGTGTCGTAGGCCCAGTGGATGGTGTTGGGCGAGCAGGCTTCGTTCGTCATGGCCGAGGTGGCGGCTCCGATGGAGATGAACAGCTTGTTCTTCTCCTTCGCCACACCCGACATCGAGAGGTTGGTGCTCGACGTGGTGCCGCCGATCAGCATGTCAACGCCTTGCGTGTCGAACCACTCGCGCGCCTTGGCGGCGGCGACGTCGGGCTTGTTCTGGTGGTCGGCGTAGAGCACCTCGATCTTCTTGCCGTCGATCGCGCCACCCATGTCGGCAATGGCCATCTTGATGGCCTCGACACCCCCCTGGCCGTCGATGTCGGCGTACAGGCCCGACATGTCGGTGATGATGCCGATTCGGATCACGTCACCCGAAACCTGGGCGTGCGCGGGAACGAGGGCCGCGGCGCAAGCGAGCGAGCAAGCGGCGGCGATGTGTTTCAGTTTCATGGTGTCTCCTGGGGGGTGGGTGGGAGTTGTCAAACGCCTAGGTACTCATGGAGTTGTTCCATGCGATCCGGCAGTTGATCTTTGGGGAACTCTTGAAGAATTTGGCCGTGCTCCATCACGAGAAAGCGGTCGGCCAGCGGCGCGGCGAAGCGAAAGTTCTGCTCGACCATCACGATGGTGTAGCCCTGTTTGCGCAAGGCCACCACCATCTCACCGAGCTTTTGCACGATGACGGGGGCCAGGCCTTCCGAGATTTCATCCAGCAGCAAGAGCTTGGCGCCGGTGCGCAGAATGCGCGCCACAGCGAGCATCTGCTGCTCACCGCCCGACAGCCGCGTGCCCTGGCTGCCAGCGCGCTCTTTCAGGTTGGGGAACATGCCGTAGATCTGCTCCACGCTCATGCCGCCTTCGGCCAGGCGCGGCGGCAGCAGCAGGTTCTCTTCGGCCGAGAGGGTGGAGAAGATGGCGCGCTCTTCAGGGCAGTAGCCGATGCCCAAGCGGGCGATGCGGTGCGTGGGCATGGCAATGGCTTCTTGCCCACGAATGCGGATCGAGCCCTTGCGCGTGCCGATCAAGCCCATGATGGCGCGCAGCGTGCTGGTGCGGCCCGCGCCGTTGCGGCCCAGCAGCGTGACCACCTCGCCTTCGTTGACGTGGAAGTTCACGCCGTGCAGCACATGCGATTCGCCGTACCAGCCGTGCAGGTCTTTGACTTCGAGAAACGGGGTCGCCATCTCAGTGCGCTCCCTTCAGTTCGACATTCGCCGAGCCCATGTAGGCCTCGATGACGG